>DAOWID010000056.1 GCA_030641115.1 Planctomycetota bacterium
GTTCGTTTCTTGGAGGTATCTTCGAGCAGTGGAGGGATACTGGATGTTCCCGATTCAATTGTTATCCATCAGGTACCGGAGCCAACGACGATTGTTTTGTTTGGTTTAGGTGGGTTGTATGTGCTTCGGCGGAGATAGAATACGAGCGGTTTAGCTTTTAAGGAGTTTAACGATGCGGAAAGGTAGAAAAATTGGGCTAATGCTTGTAGTGTTTTTGGTTTGGAATGGAGGCGTAGCATTAGGCGGCTTTCAGATAGGTACGCGGTATCTTGATGACAGGCCGTTTGATCCGGATACAGACGTTCTGGACATCAATGAAAGCTTGTATCTAACTATGTGGACCGATGAGTGGGTCGGGGGAACGATGGGGCAATATATGTGGGCACTTGTATGTGATTGGTCGCTGGCCAGCATTACCGGGGGAGAGGCCGGGCCTGACGCAGAATCGCGGGTTGTTTTTTACGGTTCGGCCAGTGACTTATGGTCTGTTCCTGAGCATGAGGATGGCCAAAGCGGATTAATCGGGGTCCCAGATGAGACGCTGGATCCTGGTCTTTATCTGGACAAGCTTGTATACACGCCTATATCTGCTGGCGACGTGGAAGTTCGTTTCTTGGAGGTATCTTCGAACAGTGGTGCGATAATAGATGTTCCCGATTCAATTGTTATCCATCAGATACCGGAGCCGGTGACGATTGGTTTGTTTGGTTTAGGTGGATTACTTCTGGTTCAGCGGAAGCAAAACAAACGTGGTTTGAAGCGAAAGGAGTCTAACGATGGGAAAAGGTAGAACAATTGGGGTAATGGTTATAGTGCTTCTGATTTGTATGAGTGGAGTTGGATGGGGGGCCAAGACGATCTATGTGCACCCTGATGGGGACGACGAGAATGGTGATGGCACGCAGCAGAACCCCTATGCCACTATCCAGAAAGGAATCGATGAGGCAGACGACGGCCAGCAGGGCGATTACTCAAAAGTAGTTGTCATGGATGACCCCACAAAGCCAGTGGACTACGTGATCGCCGGGGATCCCGGGGTGCGTCTTGACGAGCATAACTACCAGCAGATTATTTTTTACCAAGATGTGGTAGTGGAAGGAGGAAGCTGGTTTGACAACGACTGGCCACCACGAACATGGCGGGCCCTTTTTAGAGTAGAGAACGTGCATCACGTCAAATTCACCGGCTATGCGGGGGCTACATTCCGCCTGACAAAAGAACCTGGCAGCGAGACGTATAACGGCAGTCGTGCGATTTGGCTGGCCAAGAGCAGTAATGTTGAAATTTCCGGGCTGACTTTAGAAAAATCCAGGGGGGATGGAATAAATATTGGCTACATCAGCAAGAATGATCCAGGGGCGTGCGAGGACATTGAAATCACGAACGTTGACTGTGATGACAATTCCCGAAATGCAATTTCCGTGATCAGCGTAGATATCTTGACCATTGACGACTGCATTCTGAGGAATACAAGTGGGGCTGTTGATGGGCCGTGTGCGGGTATCAAAATTGAGCCAGAGACAAGTTCCGATCTATTAAAAGATATTGTTGTACGTCACACAACGATCAGGGGCAATGCCGGTGGTGGCTCAAGCAGTACATGGCCTAAACAGTTGGGTATAGGTCTGGGCAAGTTGAGAGGAAATCCCAGTGAGCCGGTGAGTATTACTTTTGAAGACATACTTGTAACGGATGGGCCTGGTATTTTAGTATCTACCATATGTGACGACGGGCCTGAAGGGTCGATCGTGTTCAAGCGTGTTACTGTCGAAAGTACACATTCCGGTGCAGATATCCGTAAGTCAGCTAATGCTAATAAGGCTGATCTTTCTTTCGAAAACTGTCGCTTTAAGGAGACAGGTAGTGGTTACAGTCCTATAGAGATTCGTCCCAGAGGCGGTATTGTGTATCCGGGCGGGGTAGATTTTATCGATTGTGAAGTGTTCGATGATGTAGCTCGCCCAGCGATAAAGTATGACGGACTAGACTGGGTGGATAATTTGTATGAGATTCATGGGGACATATATGTCATCAGGAACCAATGTGTGGGTCCGTTGTTTGACTGGGATGGTGCAACGCTTCACAATGTTGACGTGACCGTGTACTCTCCGGCTTGTTGTAGGGCGTTCAGTGTAAAAGATACTTACGGCAATACTGTTGCCTTGTTTGACAAGCTTGGAAACGTGTACTTGGAGGGGGAGAAAGAAGCAGGCCGTGCAGCGTCAGCTAATGATGAGTTCATATTTGGCAATGACCTGGTGATAATCGATGCGAGTAATGGAAATATGTACATGGATGGTGATGTGAACGAAGACCAGGGAACATTACAGAACCCTGCGGGTGACGATTTTATCATCAAGGACGATAGTGGCAATGTGGTGGCTTACATTAACGAGTCAGGTGATGTATTTTTGAAAGGCTGGTTATATGAGAATTCGGAGCCTTGAGGATAGAATGAAGAACGAGATGATTAAAGATAAGGAGTACTGAGTAACCAAATAGAGTGTGAAAGTGGCTTGGTTAAAGCAGAAAGGAGTTCAGGATGAAGGCGACATTAACAAGCAAGTTGGCAATGTGTGTTCTGGCTGTGGCTATAGTTGGATTGGGGATTGCTATTGGAGCAGATGTGATAGTCCAAAATGGTGATTTGACGGTAGATGATGATCTGGTGGCCGATAGTTTATACGCGGGCGGCGTGGTTGCGTATGGTGATTCGGCTGTTATAGGCGATTTGTACGTTGACGGGACTGTGGACGCTGATAGTTATACAGAACACTCGAGCTTTTACGACAAAGATGTGTATGGAACAGCATTGGATTATTCGCAAGATAGTTCCAACACAATCAAGGTGAATGCTCAAGGTGAAAAGGAATATGACCACGAAGCAGATCCGGCATTCTTACAGAGATGGGTCACTGTTACGGATTATGAGAAATACACGGACGAACAAGTCTGGAATGAAGAACTGAACGAATACGAGACCGTACGAGTCTATGAGACACGCGAAGAATTGACAAGTGATTTAGGGATGAAAGTGGCCTGGTTAAGGCAATGTGTGTTTGAATTGAAGCAAGAAAACGAGATGCTCAAGGCTGAATTGGCCAAACTCAAAGCTGCAGTCGGTATAGAGTAATAAACAGTGTCGAACCGGGTCTTTAAGTTATTTTATCCGCAGCCCATTTAGCGCGAGGTTCTTCTTTTGCCTTGCGCGAGGGCAGCAAAAAAGCACCCCATGATTAATACTGCAAGGAGAAAGCTCCATCCCGGTGCAAGGCCAAGAGCACTCGGAAGGTAAGCGCAGACCAAAGCGAGTCCGGCGACAAACAGACTGTAGGGCAGTTGCGTGCGAACGTGTTCTATAAGGTCGCAAGAGCTGGCAATCGAGCTCATAATCGTCGTATCGGAGATGGGCGAACAATGGTCACCGAAGATCGCGCCGTCCAGAACTGCTCCCACGCTTATCATCGTGGTAAGCCCATAAGCCTGTCCGTCAAGCGCAAAGGCAATCGGAATGGCTGTCGGGATCAGAATAGCCATCGTTCCGTAGCTTGTCCCCGTAGCAAACGACGTCACGGAGGCGACGAGAAAAAGTATCGGCGGAAACCAGTAAGGCGAGACTCTGTCTGCCAGAATTGTTGTCAGGAACTTCCCGGTCTTCAAACTGTCACAGCAATTCTTAAGCGACCAGGCGAGAATCAATATAACAATTGGGATCGCAGCCCTCCAGACGCCCCGACAAAAACACCTGTATGCGATGGCGATGTCAAGAGACCCAAAGAGTCGTCCACAGAGCAGAGCCAATGTCAGGCCGAACAGTGCGGCACAAGCAAGGACCAGAGGGCTGTTGTGGGCGTGGCCGATAACCTCGCGCCAATATATCCAGCTTGCCGGAGAAAGACTGTCGATATCGACAGGCCTTGGCGGCATATTTTCTACGGCAGTAGTGAGGCTCTGGGTTTGCCATTCAAGCATGTCTTTTTCCAATTTGGAGGTCCCATCGAACCAAAGACCGGTAAAATGAAAAAGCAGCAGTCCAGCTAAGGGTATCAAGGCATTGAGCGCTCGGCCGGATCCTTGGGCCGCCGTCGTAGCACGTGAATCGGCAGTGACTTTAGGCGAACTAGTTTCACCTTCTTCTGGCAGCCCGCCGGTTTTTGCCAAATCTTCTGAGTTTTTCATCGGGCCAAAGTCCCGGCCAGCAAGAATGTGTACGAACACAAAAACAATCATCAGCAAACAGTAGAAGCGAAAGCTCAGCGCGTCAAAGAACATTGAATAGCCGCTCTTCTCAATCCCCAGCTCCTGCCCGACAGCGCCAAGAAGGCTCACCTCATAGGCTATCCAGGTGCTGACCACTGCGAGTCCCGCGATAGGTGCACTCGTCGCATCGACAAGAAAGGCGAGTTTTTCGCGGCTGACACGAAACCGGTCGGTGATTGGCTGCATCATCGAGCCCACGATTATCGCGTTGGTATAGTCGTCGATGAAGCACAGTATTCCCATCAGAGCGGTCGCCGCTTGAGCCGATTTTCTGCCCTTTACCCACTTCAAAAGCCACAGAATGATCCCTCTGAAACCTCCTGAGGCAATGACCACCTCTACCATCACAAAGATCGGCGGGACAAATGCAAGGATCGTTAGGTTCGTTTTGTCTGTGACAGTATTTGCCAGATGGGCACCTACGGTTTTGAAACCCTCAAGCCAGGCCGCCGCGCTCGCCGGGTTCTGCGGAACCGCAGTCAGCATACCGCCCACCACGATGGCGATTCCCAGACTCGGCAGGACATGGTGTGTCAAAAAAGCCAGCACAATTGCCAGTAGTGGCGGCACAATGCTGTACCACATGCCCGTCTCGGCTCCTTGTTCGCCAAGTGGCGCAAGGCGTGCGGCTAAAGCGCATACTATCCCGAATATAACCACCCCCACCGTGCCTCTTGTGAAATGTTTTGACTTCAATGGGCTTTGATTCTAACTGAACTTTTGCAAAACTCTTGTTCTCGCCTCTGGGACTGTCGATCCCGGGTCAGGTTTCTTTCCGGCAGATACTTGGTCAAATAATATATGTCCCACTTCAATTTTGCAAGACTGTTGACATTTCGTGACCATCTTGCGCAAGATTTCAATAGTAAGAGACCAAAATGGCAACATCAGGAATATCTTGGCTCACATGCCCGTTGAGCGTATCAGGAAGTCATCGCTGGCTAAGATACGTGCGCCAACAGGCCGGTAAAGCAGTCTGTCGGTGTTCTTATTTGACTTCTGCCTTTCTCTTTATTATTATCTGCCTAAACCTCAAGTTTGCATGACAAGGAGCATCGATGAAATTGCCCAGACTCCAACTATACACCAAAATCTTAATTGGGCTGTTGTTAGGAGCGGTTTTGGGCATACTGGCTAATCGGTGGGGATTTTCAGATTTTGTCTTGACCTACATCAGACCCGTTGGTTCAGCGTTTATTAGACTAATTAGTATGGTTGTTGTGCCTTTAGTCTTTGCCTCTTTGTTAGTGGGTACGGCCAGTCTCAGTGACATCAGAAAGCTTGGCCGCATTGGCGTCAAAACCCTGGCTTATTATTTGTGTACGACAACAATTGCAATTAGCATCGGCTTACTCCTGGCGAACACTCTCAGGCCTGGCACGGGTCTTTCGCAGGATGTTCGGACAAGGCTAACCAAAAGTGGCACCCAAGACGCAGATGCACGAATTGAGGCTGCCCGGAAAAAGCCAACGGTTACGGATGTCCTTTTGAACATTATCCCAACAAATCCCGTCAAAGCGTTTGTAGAAGCCAAGATGCTGCAAATTATCTTCTTTGCCTTATTGACCGGGATTTGCCTTACGTTAATTCCCACCAAGCGAAGTGAGCCGGTGATAAACTTCTTCGAGGGTGTTAATGGGGTCATGATTCAAATGGTACATATCATTATGAAGATTGCTCCTTACGGCGTATTTGCACTGGTCTCGGCCGTTGTTGCTGATTTTGGATTGGAGATTTTGTTTCTTCTCCTTAAGTACTCGATAGTAGTGATTGCAGGGCTTGTTCTTCATGTCGTCATCGTTTACTCTTTGGCAATAAAACTGTTCAGCAGGCAAAAGATCAAAACTTTTTTCAGAGGTATTCGTCCCGCCCAGTTGATCGCCTTTAGTACGGGCTCCAGTTCCGCTACTCTACCTGTGACGATGGAATGTACTGAAAGAGATTTAGGAGTCCCCAGAGAAATATGCAGCTTCGCGCTGCCGTTAGGCGCCACTGTGAATATGGATGGCACGGCTCTCTACCAGGGAGTATCTGCCGTTTTTATTGCCCAAGTTTTTGGCATGGGTCTGACCGTCGCGCAGCAACTGACTATAGTTCTCACTGCTACCTTGGCTTCCATCGGCACTGCCGGCACACCGGGTGCGGGAGTGATTACGTTGGCGATTGTCTTGAAAAGTATTGGCGTGCCGTTGGAAGGCATAGCTATCATTCTCGGCGTGGAACGCATACTGGATATGTGCCGTAGCGTCGTAAACGTCACCGGCGACGCCTCCTGCGCCGTGGTCGTGGCTGCAACCGAAGGTGAGCTCAAAAGCCGATGAATTGAGCAGTTTATACCCTTGAAATTGAATACTGACAGTTTCGTGGTCGATCAGTCTGAGTAATAACGAGGATAAACATGATTGCAAAGAGAACGCTCACCAGAATATCATCATTTATTGCAGTGTTTCTGTTCACCCTTATACTTTTCGCATTTGCCGCACCATGCGAGGGCTGTTTCTCCATAGTAGTAGGCAAGAATGCCTCAGTCGACGGCTATGTGATTGTGGCCCACAACGAAGATGATCCGCCTCCTCAAATTGTAAACCATCACAAAATCCCGCGTAAGCAACACTCGGCCGGAGAAAAAGTGCAGCTCATCAATGGAGGCCAACTCGATCACGTCGAACAAACCTGGGCCTATATATGGTCCGAAATGCCGGGCATGCTTTTTTCCGATAGCTACATCAATGAATGGGGCGTCTGTGTCACATCGGATAATTGCCCTTCACGAGAGGATAAGCCTGAAATCTCCGACGGCGGGATAGGCTACATGCTGCGCCGCCTCGTGGCCGAGCGGGCCAAGAGCGCACGCGAAGGTGTCTTGCTGGCTGCAAGGCTGGTCGAACGCTTCGGCTACATTGACTCCGGCCGAACGTATATCATGTGCGACCCAGATGAAGGCTGGCTCTTCTGCGTCGTCAATGGAAAGCACTGGCTCGCTCAGCGGGTCGGCGATAACGAAGTCGCAATGGTAGCCAATACGTTTACGGTGCACCGAGTTGACCTTTCTGATAGGGACAATTTCTTGGCTTCGGATGATATCATCAAATATGCTGTTTCGCGGGGTTGGTACAATCCCCAGCAGGATGGGCCTTTTGACTTCGCCAATGTTTATGCAAATCCCAGGTCGGCTTCAGATATATCCAACTTTGGCCGCCAGTGGAGTGGCCTGCAGTATGTTACCGCCAGGCCGTTTCCCCTTGGCCCCAACCTCCCATTCTCGGTTGTCCCGCGACGCAAGCTAAGCGTAGCCGACATTATGCAGATTCTGCGGCATGACTATGATGCAAAGCAACTTCAATCCTCATCGCTAACGGAGAACACGGACAAAAGTCTTTGCGCGATTTGCAGAGGCACCACGCAGACCAGCTTTGTTGTCCAGTTGCGCAGGAACATCCCTCTGGATATCGGCATCGTTTACTGGACCTGCCTTGCTCCGCCCCGTACTTCATTTTATATTCCGTTTCACTTTGGCATTTCTGATTTCCCGGCAGGTTTTTCCTCAAAATCACGCAGGCCGTTAGACGACTTATATCAGACCAGCATCAGCTCTGCCTTCCAGGCCGACCCGCTTCGGGCCTTCTGGACGTTCTTCAACTTTTACAACAAACTCCGGGGCGCATCTGACAATAGAATTGGACGCGTCAAAGCTCGCGCCGAGATCATTGAGAAGAATGCTCTTGCCCTGCAAAAACCGCTTGAAGAAACTGCTTGTCGCCTGTACAAAAAGGACAAAATCACAGCAATGAAAATATTGTCCAACTATTCGAATGGAATCTATCTGTCCTGCATAGAAGCTATGGACAGCGTGCTCTCAGGGCAGTAGTATAGAACATGAGGCCTGATTAACCTCAACGTATCCGATAACGAATTGTGCGTGCTCATTTTTGGCAGATAAGCTATGGATAACAAAAAAGCGATTCTGTGGGTGGCATTTGTCGTACCGGTGACGTTCATGGTTGCTTGTCGGCAGCAAACCAGGGTCTCCGTCGATGAAGAAGTCAGGACAAGAGCTAACAAGCTGGCTCAGAAGTTGATTATTATTGATACTCACCAGGATACGCCCTATCGTCTCCAAAAGAAGATGCAGGATATCTCAAAAAGAACCAAAACCGGCGACTTTGACTATCCAAGGGCAAGGCAAGGAGGTCTTGATGCGCTTTTTATGGCCGTTTATGTCCCTGCCGAATATCAAAAAAAAGGCGGAGCTTTCACCTTCGCCGACAAAACAATCGATCTGGTAGAAGGCTTTGCTGAGACCTGGCCCGATAAGTTTACTGTTGCCACCTCAGTTGCAGATGTAAAACGGCAGTTTGGTGACGGCAGAATATCTATCGCCATGGGAATCGAGAATGGCGCACCCATAGAAGGTAATCTTGCCAATCTAAAGTATTTCTATGATCGTGGCATTCGCTACATCACGCTCGCGCATTCAAAGAGTAATCATATTTGTGATTCATCCTATGACAAAGAGCGAAAATGGAACGGCCTGAGTCCTTTTGGCGCAGAACTCGTGCCTGAAATGAACCGTTTGGGGATGATCATAGACGTCTCGCACGTCTCAGATGAAGCGTTTTACCAGGTAATCGAACTTTCCAAAGCCCCTGTGGTGGCTACACACTCATCTTGTCGCCACTTCACCCCGGGGTGGGAGCGCAATATGGATGACGAGATGATCAGACTATTGGCGAAAAATGGAGGCGTCATCCAGATAAATTTTGGCTCAATATTTGTGAGCAGGCAGGTACACAAAAGATTTATAGACGTAAGAAGGCACATAGCAGATTACGTCGAAACCCACAATCTTACAGGCAGCCGGAAGGAGCAATACACCAAAAAGTACAGGCAAGAGCACCCGCGTGGCGATGCCGACATCTCAGATGTTGTCGCGAACATCGATCATGTCGTAAAGTTGGTCGGCATTGATCACGTGGGCTTAGGCTCTGATTTTGACGGTGTTGGCGGCCACCTCCCCCGTGGTTTAGAGGATGTCTCGTGCTATCCAAACTTGATTTATGAGCTTCTCAAGAAGGGTTATACGGAGGAAGATATTAAGAAGATTTGTTCTGACAATTTTCTCCGCGTTTGGTCAAAAATTCAAAGAACCGCTCTTGAGCTACAGTCAAGTAATTAGTTCCAATTGCAGAAACAGGATTTGTCATTCCCGCGAAAGCGGGAATCCAGTTTTTTAGCTCTGGACCCCTGCTTTCGCAGGGGTGACATTGCCAGTTTCGGTTTTCCGCAACAGATACTAATTAACCAATTAACTAATCTACTTGCCCGGACACACGTTTCACGAGATACAAATCTACTTGACGCCCCAAGGAATTTTAGGTATTGTACGCTTTGAAAGTCGAAGGCGAAAATCTAAAGAACAGATGGCTGTGTGCCAAGAATACGTAGCCGTTCACAGCGTATAAGTTGCGTTCTTGGGGTCATTGCGAGGAGTTTTGCGACGAAGCAATCTAAAATGTAACGATTTAGATTGCCACGGCCTTTGAAAAAGGCCTCGCAATGACATAAAATGGCATATTTGCCCCGTGAACGGTTACAAGAATACTAAGAATATTTGGAGATGTACAGCAATGAAAAGAGTAGCCGCTTTAATACTTGCCTGCACTGTATTTTTTGCCGGTTGTGATGAGCGTGAGTCCAATCCCGCCCCAGCCTCTCCATCAAACGACGCCAATAGTGGTCCCGTCGTGCTTGATGCTCCCATCGTCGATGTGAACGATCAGCAGGAAATTACCGAGCAGGCCGAGATAACGCCAGCGCCGAACGAGAAACCGCGCGAGCCGGACGTCGTCTATGTCCCTACGCCCCAAGACGTGGTGGACAGGATGCTGGAGTTAGCGAAAGTCCAGAAGAGCGATTTGCTCTACGACTTAGGCTGCGGGGATGGCAGGATCGTCGTGACGGCTGCCCGGACGTACGGCTGCAAGGCCGTAGGTTACGACATAGACCCGCAGCGTATCAAAGAGTCGCTCGAAAACGTGGCCAACAACAACGTCGGACACCTGGTGACAATTGAGGAAAAGGACATCTTCACCCTCGACCTTAGCGAGGCAAATGTAATCACTCTTTATTTGCTTCCAAGTCTGAACGTCAAGTTGATTCCGCAGTTGGACAAGCTCAAGCCTAGCTCGCGGATCGTCTCGCACGACTTCCGGATGAGAGGAGTCAAGCCGGACAAGGTTGAAAAGCTCACCTCGAGCAAGGACAACACCCAGCACAAGATATTTCTGTGGACCACACCGCTCAATAAGACAAAGACAGGAGATCCTGATCCCAACGTCGAAGGCTCACCAGAGGAAATTCCAATATCGATTTTCGACATTCTAAACGAACCTGTCCTCGACCCAAACGAAACAGTTTCAACACCAAAGAACCAATGGTAGATAGGCAATTGAACATTCTAATGCTTGCCTCGCACCAAGTAGGCCGCTGCCGTCATTTGGTGTGGAACTCAATATTTAGCCCCCGGTTTCACCGGGGGTCCCTTACCTATGCCGCGCCGAGGTTACGTTTAGCCCTCAGGTTTATCCTGGGCGTCGTTTAGCCGTCGTCGGCACGACGACGCAGTTTATTGCTTGCCTCGCACCAAGTAGGCCGCTGCCGTCATTTGCTCCAGGCTCATTTCGAGCGAACCCATTCCGAGCGCCGTCGAAGGAGCGAAGCAGCCTATTTGACTTAGCGTCACTGAAGAAACATGCGTGTCAGCCTCAAGCGCAGCGTCCGCCGCAGGCGAATCTCCGAAGTCTTGGGGATGGCTCAGCACCAATTAACCAATCCACTTCCCTCGAGTCACGAATCACGCTCTTATGATGTCTGTTATTTTCATAAGTCTTGAGGTGTTATCCCGTTCGGCCTCGGCTAATTTGTCGAAGATGAATTTGATGGTCTCTTGCAGTTCGGGGATGACGACGTGCTCTAAGACATTGACCCTTCGGCGGGTCATCTGAAGCTCCGTAGCTAAGAGGTGGGCCTGCTTCTCTTTTTCAGCTAATTGAATCAAATCGTCAAAGGCACACTCCAGGGCTAACAACGCAACATCCAGCTCGCCGGATGTTGTTGCATAGCCGTAGCAGATAATCTCGCCTTCGATCTCCTTGAGTAGATGTGGGACCCTTACATTCATTACGCGGCCGAACTCGATAGCCAGGCTGAACTTCTTGGTCGGGACTTCGAGAGCGGCTTTGATATGTTCCGGCTCGACACTCGCACGCGCCAGCATGAACCGCCGGCACGTTTGCAACAATTCTTTTTCCACTTTCTGGCGCAAAGGCTGAATCTGCCTCGCTATGCCAATCAACTGGCGAGAGATTTCATCGCGTTTTTCGCTGAGAAGCCGATGCCCTCGGCTGGCAAGCACAACTCGCTTTCTCAGCCGAAGAAGTTCCATTCTTGTCGCATTAACGTTCGCTAACATATTTGTATCTCGTATCTCCAGCAAAAACTAAAAGCTATAAGCTAAAAACCAAAATCCATAACTTAAAATTCAAAACTTACTTATTTTTGAGTTTTATACTGTAGTTTTTGGCTTTTCGTTTTCAGCTTTCCGCTTTAGCTTCCGCTTTGCGGAAGCGTGCCATATACTTTTCAATCAGTTTGATGTCGATACGTTTTAGTTCGACGTTCTCGAACATGCTCAGCAGTTCCCAGCCTAAATCGAGGGTCTGCTCGATGGTGCGATTTTCATAATAGTCTTGCGAGACATATCTTTTCTCAAATTCCTCGGCGAATGTCGTGTATCTTCTGTCTTCCTCCGAGAGCGCCGCTTCGCCCATGATTGTTGCTAATTCCTCCATCTCCTTACCGCGGGCATAAGCGGCATAAAGCTGATTATAGAGGTCGGCGTGGTCCTCACGCGTTTTGCCCTCGCCGATACCTTTATCTTTGAGTCGCGACAGGCTCGGCAGGACATCGACCGGCGGCGCGATACCTTTTCTGTGCAGCGGGCGAGATAGAATTATTTGGCCTTCTGTGATGTAGCCCGTCAGGTCTGGGACGGGATGCGTCTTGTCGTCCTCCGGCATTGTCAGGACAGGGACGGTTGTGATAGAGCCTTTTTTACCTTTGATTCGGCCGGACCTTTCGTAAACGGTTGCCAGGTCCGTGTAGAGATAGCCCGGGTATCCACGTCTGCCCGGCACCTCTTTTCTCGCTGCACTTATTTCGCGCAGGGCCTCGCAGTAGTTCGTCATGTCATTTAGGATTACCAGGACGTGCATATCCAGCTCAAAGGCGAGGTATTCGGCGGCGGTCAGCGCAAATCTCGGCGTTGCTATCCGTTCGATTGCAGGATCGTTTGCCAGATTGACGAACATCACGGCTCGCTCGATGGCCCCGGTTTCACGCAGGTCGTCGATAAAGAATTGGGCCGCTTCAAACGTGATGCCCATCGCCGCGAAGACAACGGCGAACTCCTCAGCCTTTCCCAGAACCGTTGCCTGGCGGGCAAGCTGAGCAGTTATGTCATCGTGCGGCAGGCCTGCGCCGGAGAATATCGGCAGCTTTTGGCCGCGGACGAGAGGGTTCAGGCCGTCGATTGTCGATATGCCGGTCTGGATGAATTCGTTCGGGTAGTCGCGGGCATACGGATTGATGGGGCTTCCGTTGATGTTAATCAGCTTGTCGGGGATTATGGCCGGGCCGTCGTCCTTAGGCTCACCCAAACCGCTGAAGACTCTGCCCAGAATGTCGGGCGAAACGCCCAATTCGAGCGGCCTGCTCAGAAAACGAACCGTGCTGGCTTCGACGTCGATGCCGCTGGTTCCCTCGAAGACCTGCACCAGGGCCTTATCTTTCTCCACCTGGAGAATCTGGCCGTGACGTATCGAGCCGTCACCAAGTTCGATCTGGACAATGTGCCCATACTTGACTTCGTCGACCTGCTCGACCAGCATGAGCGGCCCGGCAATCTCGGCAACTGTCTGGTATTCTTTCAGCATTTCAAACTCCCATTTTGGCTAAGTGGTTAAATAGTACCTCTTGCGGAAACACGATTTGTCATTCCCGCGAAAGCGGGAATCCAGTTTTTTTTAGCTTTGGACCCCTGCTCCCCGCTTTTGCGGGGACAAGTTTACCCCTGCGAAGGCAGGGGCAGGGGTGACATTGGCGGTTTTTGTTTTCCGCAACAAGTACTGAATAGTTGAATGGTTAATCCGTCACCTCTCGTTTGCGTATCAACCGCTCACCTCAATTTCACCTTACGGTATTCAAACCACCTTTGAAGTCTGCAATTGTCTCATCTGCGCATCGATTGTGTTTCTTATTCTGGCAATGCTATCGACATCGCTTTCGGGGATATATTTTGCCCTTGCGATTTCTTCACGGACCACTAATTTGAAAATCTGCGCCGTCTCGACATCCGCTTTGATAGCTTCGAGTGCTCGCTTGTGAAAGTGAAGCACAGTCTTTAGCATTTCATACTGTTTGGTCATTGAAGTATGCGTATCAACATCGTGGAAAGCATTTTGATGCAGGAAGTCTTCACGGATTGACCTGGCTGTCTCCAGGGCTAATCTATCAGTTGGCGACAAGGCTTCGGCTCCCACCAGCCGGACAATTTCACGAAGTTCAGATTCCTGCTCCAGCAGACTCATCGCCTCGACTGTTAGTCCGTGCATCTCCTGACCCTGGTCTTTGTCCTCGAAGCATTCTCTCAAGTACTGCTTATAGAAGGAATAGCTCGTCAACCAGTCTATCGCCGGGAAGTGTCTCTGATAGGCGAGCTCTGCTTGCAGTGACCAGAAGACCTTAACCACGTGCAGTGTTGCCTGGACAACGGAATCGGAGAGGTCACCGCCGGGTGGGCTCACGGCGCCGATGACCGATAGCGAGCCTTCTCGCTCGGGCGTGCCGAGGCACTGGACTCTGCCGGCTCGTTCATAAAACGCCGCGATGCGGGCTGCTAAATACGCGGGGTAGCCCTCTTCGGCGGGCATCTCCTCGAGACGAGTCGATATCTCTCGCATTGCCTCAGCCCAACGGCTCGTGCTGTCGGCCATCAAAGCTACAACATAGCCCATATCGCGGAAGTATTCGGCGATGGTGATGCCTGTGTAAACCGACGCCTCCCGCGCGGCGACCGGCATGTTGGACGTGTTCGCGATGAGCACAGACCGCTTCATAAGTGGCTCGCCGGAGTGGGGGTCCTTTAGCTCCGGGAACTCGGTCAGAACATCCGTCATTTCGTTGCCCCGTTCGCCGCAGCCCACGTAAACAACGACCTCGGCATCAACCCACTTGGCCAATTGATGCTGAATGACTGTCTTGCCTGAGCCGAAGGGGCCCGGTACGCAAGCTGTTCCACCCTTGGTGACGGGGAAGAAGGCATCAATAACACGCTGGCCTGTGACCAGGATGCTGTTTGGTGCCAGCCGACCCCTTAGTTGCCTGGCGTTGCGGACAGGACATTCCTGCATCAGCTTTAGCTCTTTCTCGCTCCCATCTTCAGCAACACAAATGCCGATGGTTTGGTCAACTGTATAGTCTCCTTCAGCTATATTTTGTATGGTTCCTGCTACTGCCCGTGGCACCATTATCTTGTGCAGAACGAGCGTAGTTTCTTGAACCTCGCCTATAACGTCTCCCGGGCCTACTTTCGTCCCGTTGTTTACGGTTGGCTTAAAGTGCCATTTCTTTTCTCTGTTTAAGCCGGGCATGGCACTGCCTCTGCTCATAAACTCGCCTTCAAGTTGCACCAAAGAGTCCAGCGGTCTTTGGATGCCGTCATAAATGCTCTCGATCAGACCGGGACCCAGTTCAACACTTAGAGGTGCCTGCGTGTCGATGACCTGTTCGCCGGGGCCGACACCGCTGGTTTCTTCATAGACCTGGATTGAGGCCAGATCGCCACGTAGTTCAACGATCTCGCCTATCAGGTTCATTTCGCTGACGTGGACGACGTCATACATTCGCGCACCGGTCATGCCTTCAGCGACAACAACCGGACCAGATACTTTGACTATCCTGCCGACTTTTGTCTCTTCCATTGTCAAGCCTTCCATATCGTATTGCGTATCTCGTCACTCGTATTGCGTACTGCGTTAAAGCTTCTTGATCAGGTTTGGAATCATTCGGCAAATATGATCAAGTTTTTCGAGCAACTCGGATTCTTTAGCGTCTTGGATGTACTGCAATTCCTTTGCTATCGTTATAAATCCCTGTATGTTCCTATCTTTCCCATCATGTTTCCTTTCTACGCAATACGCATCACGCACGACGCACGACAAATTCTAATTGCCCTGCAAGATATCTATGCCTGTAGCTATTTTCAGGACTTTTCCGAGTGCTTCTGTTGCCAAGCCTTTTGACTCGGTCGTAAACGGCACAGCCACAACGCAAGGGGTCGGCTGATTCTGGTAAGCTGAGAAAACCTCTTCGACCGCCTTGAGCTTGTCCTCGGCAACCACCACGAGCGCGTATTTTTCGCCGGCTATTTTCGTGGCAGCTTCGGTTATTTCTTTGCGTACGTCACTCACGGCGTACGTATCTACTCCGAGAGCCGAAAACGGCATCACAAAATCAGTATCACCTATGACTGCAATTTTGCCTTCCATTTTTTCGCCGCTCGTCGTTCGTGCCTCGTATTTCGTATTGCGTATATCGTGTTGAATTTGTCATTCTCTCGAAAGCTGACACCATCAAAACCCTGCTGGAACTTGTTTGGTCAATATTATTCCTCATGCTTTATCTTGCGTTTTCTCAAACGATACCACAATCGCCACTCATAAAAGGTAACCAGCCACGTGAAAAGGCATAATACTGTTGCAATTAAAGCGATATACGGAATCAAGTTTATCCATACGAGCAGTGTCTGCGAAAACGTTAGCAATATCGCCGCAACAGTAACCATAATCGCGATTCTTGTTTGGGGTCTATTGTCCAGGTCGTGATACCATAAGTTGTATGTTAGCAAACGCATTAGCTTTTCATCAATGTTTCGCATAGTATTCATTGACTGTTCCTTTATTTCAGCAAGTTAGGACTAACACTTAAAACGACTCCAGAACGTTTGGACGAAATAGCTCATCCGCCCAGGCCGTCCAAGATAAGCTTCGTATCCAGGTAATTCTTTTTGGCGGTTAGTATCAATCGGACCCGGCGGATTTCGTTTTCCTTCGTTAGCAAATAGGCGATGATCGGCTGAGGGCCGGCAGTGACCTCGATGGTTGATTTTAGAAAGCCGGTCAAGAATTCGTCGCACTGCTGCTCAGTCGCTAAAAAGGATTTATTCGATGCCAGGTAATTGGCGCCTGCCTCAACAACGCGGTAGTATGGCGTTGCGAAGAATAATGGCCCAAGCGATTCATAACCCATGTCGAGGCCTCGCTGGAGACGCTCCAGCTTGATGTAGCCGCCTTTTAGAAAGACGTTAGTCTCTTCTGCTTCGGCGAATTTGAGCCGAAGAAGAGTGCGAATGTTCGTCAAATCAATCTGTATTCTGAAAAGGCCGAGCAGAAAAACGTTCTTCAGCCGGCGAGCTTCTTTCAGATTATATTCAGCTTGCACGCTGTCGATTGCATAATCAATCTGGCGGATGTCTTTGTTCTGATAGTAGGCCAGAGTGGCTTGGTCAGCGGCTTGCTGCATATAATCAGGCAGTTCTATCGAGTGAGAATCGCTTTCTTCTCCAAAAACCTGTTCAAGTATTTCAGGTGGGACATTGCCTTGGTTGCTGTAGTCTGTCCCTATGGGTCTTTCGGTCAGGGCTCTTCTAACCGCCAGGCGGATGTTGGCGAAATCGTCACGTGTTCTAAATAGCTCGACAATCGGTTTATCGATAATCCAATCTGAGAAAAGCTCTCGCAGCTCGGATCTTCTGGCTTGCAAGATATCCTCGAGTTCAGCAAAGCTTCTACCTGATCGCGGCAAGGCGTATTCGGTGGCGCTTAGGAGGTCAGCAGCGGCCTCGAAGCTTTCTGCGTTTGCCATATCCAAGAGGGTGGCTCTTGTGAGCATCTGCATCTCAAGTACGCGGACCTGTGCGGTCTGGAATATGTGCCGCCAGTCGTCACCGCCAACAGGCGGGTAGGTGTAAAAGTCCAGGGCAACTTGTTCAGATTTCGTATCTTGCATCTTAGAGAATAAGTTAAAATCTAACAGTCTAAACCCATAATTCAAAAATTGAATATCAAAATCACGAATCAAAATTCAAAACTCATAAAGCGTTTTTAATTTTTATATGTCATTTTGCTTTCTGCATTTCAACTTTCGATTTATCCGCCCTTTTCTTAAACCATTCGATAAACTTTTCTAAGTTCACCTCTCTGATACAATCTTTGACGGGAATTAAATGTAGATAGGCATGCCTTGAAAAGTAAACCGCAAGGTTTTCTATCTCACAGTCCTGTGGCAAGCCACTAATGCCGCCGATCTTGTACAGACAATAATAGCCGATTAGCTGATCAAAATATTTTCTCGGTAGTTGCAATTTCTTTGTGGTCTTTATCTCCACCAAAGTATCGTCAATAACCAAATCTGCATCGGCTCCCCCGACTAACGTAGAAGCCTCGCCGAATGTTGGATTCAGCAGACAAACATTCTTCGTCTTAAACTGCGTCGCAGGGACAATCTTGATTAAGTTGGTCAGATCTTTTATATCTTCGTCACTGACAGTGTCAAGTTCCACGTAATCTTCCAAACGACCGGTTCTGTAGATGATATCGAGATTAGCAAGTAGCAGAGCTGAGGTTAATAATGGTTTTGTTGTCTTGCCTGTTTTGAGATACAGTTGATATGCGTTTTTGGCGTCCAATAGGATGCCTTTTATCTTGTGGAACATTGCCACATCGGCTTTGTCTGGCATCAGTTGTGCAACGACCTCCACCTCCCCCGTGTCACCGTGAATAGCAAACCCATCTTTATACATGAACAAAACTGTAACCGCATTTTCGGCGACCCAGCGAGTTTCGACCGCCTCTGGGTTTAGACGCTTTAGGTAAAATCGCAAAAGATAATCGAATGCCGTTCCCACCAGAGAATAATGTGTTGTCAATGCTGGAGCCAATAAGGGTTTTTGGACGGAAAATTTTGGGCTGGGAAATTCTTGTTTGAATCTTTCTCTTACATCCTTATTTCCTACAAAACTTGTTAGACTCATAATCCATTTACTCCAAATCGCCCACTTCTTGTCCTCCGGCTCATTCTGGGCCAATAGAAAACGCCCAAAATGGTCAGTTTGATTTATTATTTAGTCCTCGAATAGTTCTTTTGCCAGTTCAATTTCGAGCCCTCGGCGTGCTTGAGCTATTAGTACGTCGAATGAGACATTGTTTTTTATTTTGCCGCGTTTTAGGATGAAGCCGCCTCCAAAGCTTTGCCTTTTGTCAGACAGTTTCAAGTTGCGTTTGCCGTCAGGGCCCAGCCGCTGGTTGACCTGGTCGATGAGATTCTGGTCGATTCGCTTTTCGTTTGTGTCAACGATGACTTCTTCATCGCCGGTTTCGGCTGCCTTTAGCATTAGGTTAGTTATGAGCTTGCGATATTGCTCGTCCGGCAGATTTAGCAGTTTTTCGCGGGCCTGTGCGAAGACTTCGTCGAGTATTTTTCGTTTCTCAGCAAGGAACTGCTTGGCCATATCCATTCTTGCCGCTGCCAGAAGGTGGAGTTTTTCTGCATTTGCGGCCTTCTGAGCGAGCATCTCCGTTTGGTTTTTGTAGTCAGTTAGTTGCTCGTCGAGTTTGGCCTGCTCGGCGGCTTCTTTGTCCTGGGCTTGCTTTTTTGTCTTGTCTGCCTCGGCCTTTGCTTCAGACAATATCTTTTCTTCTACCTGTTCAGCATCCATAATCTCGTATCTCGTATTGCGTATTGGGTATTGGGTTTAGGACATTAGGCGGTTGGCCAACTAATACCTTTGAGCAACATAAAGATTGTTATCAGCAGGCCCAAAACCGCATAAACCTCAACCATAACCGCATAGACGACGCCGGCCTTAAATGCCATCTCCGGTTGCTTGGCAGCCATCATTATTCCGCCTGCACAAACCTTACCCTGAAAGATGGCGCTTACGAGACCGGCAAAAGCAATAGGCAAACAGGCTATCAGCACTTGCAATCCAAGTGCCAAGCTCAGATCCGGCACCGGCACATCTTGTTTGAAAAAGTTAAGTTGAAGCATGACCATGAAGGCAGCCAGAAAGCCGTAAAAGCCCTGCGTTCCGGGCAGGACGACCATAATAAACATCTGCCCATATCTTTCGGGTTTTTCGCTCAACACGCCTGTGGCGCTTCTGCCGGCAATGCCAATGCCAATTGCCGAGCCGATACCGGCCAACAGAGCCGCCATACCCGCCCCAATTAAAGCCAACGTCATTCCATAATCCATTATTAGACCTCCATTTCGTATTTAGTTTTCGGTTACCGTTCACTGTCATTGCGAGGAGCACAGCGACGAAGCAATCTAAAACGTAACCGATGAGATTGCCACGCTCGGCGGAGTTTACCCTGAGTGTTATCGAAGGGCCTCGCTCGCAATGACGAACTATGCTTCACGTTTCACTCTTGGCGATATAAATGTGTTTATATTCTTTGCTCAATGGTTCAAATGATTTGCCACCGCCGATGAGGAACTTCGGGAAAAATTCGACGTACTGAAGTCTCAGAGTATGAACGAATGCTCCCAAGCCATTTATGGCCATGTTAAATCCGTGACCACCGATCAGCACTAACATCATAGCCACAAAGCCGATGCCGTAAGGTATGTCACCGGCAAACTTGGCAACCACGTTTATTGCCATTGCCAGGCCGGCGGTAACCATGCCCAGCGCCATCAATCTTAAGTAGCTCAGCACATCTCCCAGATAAAAAATCGTGCTGAACAGATTATACAGGCCCATTCCGATACGACCGACCCAGCCACCTTCACGGTGGCTAAACAGCAAGATTGCCGCCGCCGGAATTAGGGCCGTGATCGTGCACATCTTTCCAACCCAGCCGGGCACCGCCACACCGAACTTGCCCGCCAGTATAAGCACTATCGAGTTGAGCATAACCAGCCAGGTCAACTGATCGCATACTGCTGCGACATAGTCCTTTCGCTTTAGGTTATGCCCAAACGCAATCGCCAGCCCTGTCAAGATCTGGAAATAACCAAGTGCCAGCGACAGAACGAAGAATATCATTGGTTTGTCGAGTGGATCAAACCACAACGCAAGCTTTTTGTCCTCCATGCCGGGTATGAACTGCTGGATTGCGTTGCCGAACCATCCGCCGGTTAGTGCTCCAGCTACGACGGTGACAGCCGAACAGATGCCCAGCATCCACATTAGCTTTTTGTCGCCCTGGATTTTCTTTATCAACAGAGCCATCAAGGCGATAATGACAAGTCCATAACCTGCATCGGTCAAGCAGAGCGCAAAGAACAAAGCGAAAAACGGCGCTAAGAACACCGTAGGGTCAACTTCAAAATGCTGCGGCATGCCATAAAGGCGGGTTATTACCTCGAACGGACGGACGTAGTTCTTATTCTCTATTTCAACCGGTATGTCCTCATCTTCGGCCGGCTCGACTCGACTCAGACTCGAAGCGGCAAAGCGTGAGACAGTCTTTTCGAGACGTTTATAGTCGTTTTCCTTGACCCAGCCTTCCAGAAGAACGGTGCGTTGGGTTGCCGGAGCAGTGCCTCTGGTTTGCTCTCTCTCCAACAGGTTCTCGTAATGGTCGTGAAGGATTTCCAGCTTGAGCAGATTCTTGGCCAGCGCCGCTGCGGTTTCTATATGACTCTGCAATTGCTGTTGCTTGTCGTTTAGTTTCTCTGTATGCTCACGTATTAATTCTCCTACAGTTCCAGTTTTTGGGACAAAGCTGACTTGCTCAAATTCGGCTGAGCGCAAGAGCTTTTGCACGTCACTGACGTTTTCCTTTAGATACGCAACGAGGCAGGCATATCTGTTGCTGGCACTTGCTATTTGCTGAATTGCACCGCCGAGTTCGCCGATGTTTTCTTGTACTTGCCTGAACTGGCCTGTCGGTATGAGTCCAGCCTGACAGATTGTGCGGGCGAGCTGGCCAATTTCTTCTACGGGCGTTTGGAGAGGCTCCCATGGTCCCAGCTCATCGAGTGCGGCGCCGAGGCTTTCACTTTCGCTCTTTGCTTTTTCTATTGATGCGTCGAGTTGCTCGGACTCATCAACGATCTTTAGAATCTGCTCATCAGAAGTAACCTTCTCGTAAGATTGCTCATCAATGACGACACGGGGTGCGAGGACGTTGGCAAGGCCCTTTCGAGGCTCGGCATAGTTTCTGAGAAATGCGATGCTCTTTTGGAGCCGAGTTAGCAGCTCTTCAATATCTCTCGGCTGTTCGGCTGCTGTGCGAAGCTCAGGCATGTCTTTGCTGACCGTCGCCTCGTCTGCGTTCAATATCTGGCAAATGCCTTCGCGCTGTAGTGCCTCCAGCAGGTCAGACGCATCCACGCAATGGCTGACGATTATCACTTTTGCCATCCTGGCTATGGCCATAGCTTAG
Organism: Planctomycetota bacterium; assembly: GCA_030641115.1. GTDB lineage: Bacteria > Planctomycetota > Phycisphaerae > Sedimentisphaerales > Anaerobacaceae > DAOWID01. The sequence continues at coordinate 21,774 of DAOWID010000056.1, forward strand.
TCTCGCAAGTAGTCCATTACCTTTGTGACTGCCCCGCCCATTTTGTCAGTTACTTTATCGCGTAGCTCCTGCCGCTGTCTTTCGCCTTGTGCTTTGAGGTCCTCAACCTCCGCACGGGCCTGCGACTCGGCCTGGGCAACGGCGGCTTCGGTCGCCTTTTTACGCTGCTGTTCAGCATCTTCGAGGATCTGTGTGCGGCGTTGACGGCCTTGTTCTGCCTGCTTAGCTGCGTCAGCTTTGGCCTGTTCGATGATCTGTTGGGCCTGCTCTTCAGCCTGCTTGATTCTCTTTATCAATTCCATTAGCGACCTCTTAATGGCTAAAAACGAATAAAATACAATATTATCCCGCGTAGCTCAACAAATAACTCGAATTATTGAAAAACCAACAGATGCCCGCTCCCCCGATCGGAGTCGAGGACAGCCTGCGCGGGTACAAGTTTCACGGATTAACGCGGATGAATATAGCCACAGATGGACACAGATTAACACTGATGAAAAACAGATTTCAGACGTAAGACCGAAGGCATGAGGCATTCTTCAGGACTTGACAGAGATTTTTCGCTTCGCTCGGCGAGAGACTAGGTCAGTTATAAGAGTTTGTCAACTTTGGCGGCGAGTTGCTTGACGTGGTCGAGCGACTTTTTGAACTGGGTCTGTTCGGAGTCGTTCAAATCGAGCTCGATGATCTTTTCGACGCCGTCTTTGCCGAGAACGACCGGGACGCCGACAAAGTATCCGCCGGCATCATATTCGGTATCGCAATAAGCACAGCAGGACATTACGGTTTTCTTATCTTTCAAGATTGCATCAGCCATCTTGACGACCCCAGCGGCCGGGGCATAATAGGCGCTGTAGCCAAGTAGATTTACTACTTCGATACCGCCTTTTCGGGTTCGCTCGATTAGCTCGGCGATTTTTTCTTCATCGAGCAGTTCGGTTACGGGTATTCCGCTGACGGAGGTGAATCGGGGCAGAGGTACCATATCATCCCCGTGGCCGCCCATTAAGACGCACTTTATATCCTCTACGCTTACATCAAGCTCAGATGCGAGGAAATAGCTAAAGCGTGCTGAGTCCAGGGCGCCGGCCATTCCCATGATTTTATTCTTAGCGAAGCCGGTCACTTTGGCGGCTGCATAGACCATGGCATCGAGCGGGTTGCAAACAACAATGACGACGCTGTCGGGCGAATACTTAGCAGTTTTTGCGCTGACACCTTTGACGATCTGGACGTTTTTTGTAAGCAGGTCGTCACGGCTCATACCGGGGCCGCGAGGCACTCCGCTTGTTATGATGACGATATTGCTGTCCGCGGTCTTTTCCCAGTCGCGGGTGCCGATGATGTTAGAATCGTAAAGCTGGACGGGACTTGCTTCGGCGATATCGAGGGCTTTGCCTTCGGCGAGACCCTCAACGATGTCGAGCAGGATGATGTCTGCGAGCTGTCTTGTTGCAGCGATGTGGGTGGTTGTCGCACCGACATTGCCGGCACCGACTATTGTGATTTTGTCTCTTGCCATAGAGATTTCCTCACTGCTTTGTGTCAACTCGCCATTCGAGTATGCCGCCGGAGCAGTTCGGCTGCAACTGCACTTCGAGACGCAGGGAAGCTGTGCTCACCGGGTCGAACTTAACGTTGTGGAATTTGTCCTTCTCGATTCCATAGTCAGTTGGGTTCGCAGCTTCTTTCCATTGTCCCTCGTCTTTGTATAGCAATCGCCAGGACTTGGGGACGCGGCAGCCGCCGGCGCCGGTATCATCGAACCAGTATACGCCCACGCCGACGATATCTTTGGGCTGTTTGAAATCGTACTGCACCCATTCCGTTGTCCCTTTATGGTCCCACCAGGTGAACCGTGGAATGCTATGGTCATTCGAATTCTTTGGCAGCAACTTGTCGCTGAGCGCCGCGACGGTGTCACCGCCCCAGCAATGCGAGGCGGTAGTGGGCAATGGTTGCGCTGGCGCCTTCCATTCGTGGGCGTCAGGACCGGTGCCGATAGTCGGAAAGGCTGAGATGCGCAGGCGGGCACAGCCCATCGGTATCAGTGTTACGGTTTCGGTCGGCTCGTCGGACTTGGCGGGACTGGACTGGAGCTTGCCGACCAGGCCAAGGTGGTCTTTTTGCCATGCGGGTATCTTCTTTGCCCTGGTGCGCAGCTCGATAGGAGCGACGGTAGCCTCGAAAGGCTGGTTGTCATTGGGCCAGGTTTTTTCTATGACCTGGAACGACGAAGCTGGGTTAGCCTCATTCAATACGAGGCCGTAGTTCCAGGCAGTCGTGGGGTGGATTTCCCACGCGGGCCATTTGTCGGTGCCGCCTTGGCGGACGTATTTCTCGCCGATCTTGAGTGAGTATGTGAGTGGGCCACGGTTAATTGACACGCTGTTCTTGTTCTTGGTCCATTTGGTGAGCGAGATTTTCATCGGCAGCGTAAGCTCGACGGTGTCACCACCTGTCCATTTGCGATCGA
>DAOWID010000352.1 GCA_030641115.1 Planctomycetota bacterium
CGAACCCCCCATAGGGCAATAACCAATGAACCATTTACCCATTCACAACCATCGAGAATATAGTTATTTACGTGCCTATAAGGCACCTCTACAATTGTCGAGAATCCTCTACAAATCGCCCTGTTTATGCAAAACAAACCCAATTTCCAAAAAGCTAAAATGAACGCAACCGTCTATTTTACAAGGAATTATGAAAATCAGCCACTCCTTCAGACTTCCGGAAAACAAACCCAATCAAACCCGAGGCCAAAACAGGAATGAAGATTGCTATTTTTACAGATATATTCCCTCCATCAAGCCAAAAAACGGCGGTTGGTAATTATAAGGTGAAGGTTACAGCGCAGGTGTATCCGGCTTATTCAACGGCCAGCCAGGTCTTCCAGATTCTTTTTAACCTGTTCGGCACAGAAACTATTCGGATACAAACTGATAAAACTCGTAAGAATTGCCCGTGTCTCGCCCAAAAGCTTCGTTTTCAGCTCCAGATTTGAGTCATCCTGCTGATGCTGACTCCACTGACGCCTTTTCAAAAGCCCCAATTCATACAGCGCCTGCATCCCACCATCGGTATCCTGAAACTCTTTATGCAGCCCGCTTAACTGTTCAGCCCGAAGTTGCTCATCCGCAATCAGCTTTGCCTGTGCCAACAGAATATTGTCACGAAGTCCGTCTTTCTCGCCCGTCCGCTTCAGCAGCACACCGAGGCGCCGGCCATAATCCAGGCTGTGCGGATTCAGCATAACGAACGCCGCCAAACGCTCGCCCGCCCCCGCCTCACCCTTTTGATTTTCCTGCCTTATAAGGCTGCGCAATTGACTAATTCTTCGCTGCAATTCCGTTAGCTTAATCGCTGTCATTGCTGAGTCAGCGGGTGGGCGAAACGGACTAAAGAGCGTGTAACTTGCTGTTTGTTCCTTCCTGACCATTTTCAATCGCTCATCAAGCTGAGCTTGTGCCTCAGCAAGAATTTCATCAGCCACATCGAACCTGCCCAGACCTGCCCAATGCTTTGCAATCCGCCATCGTGCTTCAACCGACTCGGCACTGCCACCAAAGTCACCATACAACCGATACCAGATCCTTCGCGACCTTTCCTGCGGATAATCACTGTAGAAACGCAGCACCTCTTCTTGTCCCAGCAGACCAATATCTGGATTGTATTCACTCAGAAGCGCTTTATAGTAAAGAGCCATAGGCATTCGTTTACTCGCCGAACGCTTCTTTATCCACTTGGTGTACAGAAGCGTTGGCATCCACCGCGGTTTCGACGGATTGATAAATTGCTCATATTGCTCGTTGAGCCACTGCCCTTTTTCTTTGTATTTCAACTCGTCAGGCGCCATAAACCAGATTGGCCAGCAGTCGTAACTTAACTGAATCTGGATCTCCTTCTTGAGCGCCGCTCGCAGTGGTATCGTTTCAGTCGGATAAAAGAAACCCGCAAAGTATTTTTGAGCACCAGGATCCGTAATAGTCCGGTCCAGTGCTTCAGTTAGACTGTGCTCTTGAAATTCGCTCGCCTGCTCCGGATCGTTCTTGGCTACATAAAGCTGATAGTCCAATTCATCAAAGCCTATCCTCACCTCAAAAGTTATGATAGCTAACAGAAAAAAAACCGATGTGAAAATCCAGGTCAGACCAGGCCGATAGCGAGTAAAATGGCCTATGCCCAGAACTAATCCCGCTATGCCCAAGCCAACAAGCCATGCGCAAACCCAGGGCGCAAATGAAAAACCCCATTTAATAGGTTCTACTCCTTTTGCCCCGCCGAAAAATCCCCAATAGAGAAGCTGCGGTGCCGTGCATAACGCTATCGCAACAAAACGCGAGCGAAAGCGAAGCGGACGACACGCCACAGCAATACAACTCACCAGCAAACAGATCGCAAAGCCCGGCAAATCCGCTAAAACGAACACTGCCAGGATAAAAACAAAACTGTAGCTGAAGCTCATTAGTTGCGATATCAATACCGGCACTATCGCGAAAATACCCATAAGCAGCCCTAACACGAGAATCTGCCACGGATATTCAAATATGCTCACGCCCGTCAGGATGAACGGGTCCAGCCGCCAATCTTCAGAATAAATCGTCTCATGAAGATCAAACGACCAGAACGAGCCGGCCACTATTCTCGACCAAAAAAAGCAGCTCAAACTAAACACCGCAATAGCAACTAGCCAATATCTCTGAACGTTCTTATGGCTGTAATGCAGCGTTGGGCCAACAGCCATAAAAGACTTGGATGCTACTTTCGGCGTCTTTGCCGTCTGTTTGCCATCCTCAGCCATAAGCGTATACATTATAAACGCACGAGACACACGCTCCCGTGTGCTCTCGTGCTCTTTACACTTCGCTTCTCTTGTGCGTCTTGTGCTATGTCCCTTCGCCGCTGCTGCTCAGATAGCTAACCTGTTCTGCCGTAAGTTCGTCTATGCCAATCGACATTGATTTCAACTTGAGCTTGCACACTCGCTGCTCTATCTCGATGGGGACATCGTGCACTGCAGCAGCAAGTTTGCCCCGCTTCTTTACCACATATTCAGCCTCTAACGCCTGCGTCGCGAAGCTCATGTCCATCACACTTGCAGGATGTCCCTCAGCAGCCGCAAGATTGATTAATCGACCCTCAGCAAGAAGGTAGATTCGCTTATTGTTGCTCAGGACATATTGATCAACATGCTTGCGCACCTGGCGGTTCACCTTCTTACTCATCTTTTTCAGAGCCGGTATGTCTATTTCAACATTGAAATGCCCACTATTAGCTACAACCGCTTTGTCTCTCATCGCGCGGAAATGCTCAGTCCGGATGACGTTCTTATTTCCGGTAAGCGTTACGAATAGCTCTCCGACTTTCGCCGCCTCCGCCATTGGCATAACTGCAAAGCCATCCATAGCCGCCTCAAGAGCCTTGATCGCGTCAACTTCCGTAACGGTTACGATTGCTCCCATGCCCCTGGCTCGCATGGCAAGACCTCGGCCACACCAGCCGTACCCCGCTACCACGATTTTCTTGCCGGCCATCAGAAAATCGGTTGCTCGAATAATGCCGTCAACCGTTGACTGGCCGGTGCCGTAGCGATTGTCGAAGAGGTGCTTGCTCGCTGCGTCGTTTACGGCGATGACAGGGAACTTTAACAAGCCGGCTTTCTCCATGGCCCGCAAACGAATAACGCCGGTAGTTGTCTCTTCCATACTCGCAATAATACGGTGCGGCTCTTTCTTTCGGCGGGTATGTAGCTCGTTCACCAAGTCGGCGCCGTCGTCGAACGTAATAACCGGCTCATGGTCAATTGCCGCGTTAATATGTTCGTAATACGTGCTGCGATTCTCCCCACATATTGCAAACACCGGTATCTTAAAATCCTTCACCAGCGATGCTGCCACGTCGTCCTGCGTGCTCAGTGGATTTGATGCGCAGAGTACAGCATTTGCACCGGCCGCCTTCAGCGTCCTGGCCAGGTTAGCTGTCTCAGCGGTTATGTGCAAGCAAGCCGAAACGTTCTTGCCCTTCAACGGCTTGCTCTTCGCGAACCGCCTGCGTATCGCCGCAAGAACCGGCATATCATTATCCGCCCACAGAATACGTCTCTTACCCTCCGGAGCCAATGACAGATCAGCTATGTCGTACTTCATGAATTAATCCTTTCAAAAATAGGTAGCCCGCCAATATATAGCCAAGAGCTGGAATTTGCAACCCTTTATTTCCGCAAATATGGCCCTATCGCCCCCCTCACGCCGTTGGTAAGAAAGATGGTAACCGTTCACGGCGTATAAGTTGCGTTGCTGGGGTCATTGCGAGGAGTTTTGCGACGAAGCAATCTAAAATGTAACGATTGAGATTGCCACGGCCTTTGAAAAAGGCCTCGCAATGACATAAAACGGCACATTTGCCCCGTGAACGGTTACGAAAGATGTACCCAAACAGGTCTTCAGATTTGACCTCTCCCCTCCAGGAAGGCGTATCGACAGAAAAATCAGCCGGCCTCTTCTTGCCCGATTCGGTAAAGATGCACATCCCACGCACCGAAGCTATCCTTGAAAACGCCATTCCTTGACGTGATTGTTCGACCCTCGCCAAGAACCTCTACGCTCTTGTCGCCCTCGACGCCCCGCACGGTAAATGTCGCGTCCGTCCGGCCATCCCGCATCCCCACTGCGAAAAGGTATGTCACGCCTTCGCGCTTCTTGGCCATAACTGCGATAGGAACAGCCTCATCATCCGACGACACACTTGCTGCCCCTTCGATCGTTGGACTGTTCAGCACCCGTGCAAGCCCCGCAATTTGCTTGTTTGTCGCGCTGACCGCAGAAAGCATCTCAGCATCGCTAAGAATTGCCGATTCATTGAATCTTGGCTCCCACTCATGGACGAAGTAAATCAGCCCCATCGAGCCGTGAATCAGGGACATCCAGACCTCGCATCGCACTTGTTGTGGCGTCGCCTTGTTCTTCGGATTCTTAATTCGCGTACATTCGATACAGTTCCATACGATCTTCTTGCCTTCGGTCCATTTCACTAAACGCTCGACACCGTTGGCGACGTACCAGAGCTTGCCGGCAACTTGCGGCCTCGAGTGAGCCGCCGGATAGATATCGAACGAAGCAATGTCACAACCCTTTACGTACTCCGGATAATCCTCCGGGTGGTTGGTACGGATACCCCGACCATGCCAGCCGTCCCACGCCACACCCTGGCCCAGATTCAGAAGAACCGGCCGGCTTGCGTCAGCCCGGCGAATCCTTTCATAGTCCTCGATGATCTTTTTCGGCAGAATCGGCGGGCCATAGCCTTTGCCTCTACCCAGTGACTGGGCGTTGTCCGGCTCATCGCCGTGCATCCAGCCGACAATGGTCGGATCATCAACGTGCTTCAGACCCACTTCGTTCTGATGGCAGATGACTCTCATGCCGGCCTTCTTTAAGTCCGCGAGCTGTTTTTCCGTCGGTCCTCTCCAGAGGCCCACGTATGTATTGAACCCCGCTGCCTTGTATTTCTTTGCCTTACTTGGGTCTTGCAGCCAAACGGCAATCGGGAAAAAGCCGGTATCCTGTGACGGACCATTCTCCCATTTAACGTATGGACTTGCAGCATAAGATACCCGCTTCTGTGAGGACGAGTTCACACCTGCGCCGGACCCCGCCGTGCGGCAAGCCAAAGCAGAGGCACTACCAAAGCCAAGCACAAAAATAATGAGCCAGATCACCAGTGTCACGTCTAAGCACAGCCCCAATGAGTTTCCGATAACGGTCAGCTACGAACACTAATACTTTGCCAAGGTCGAACCGGCGAGTGAAATCGCGAGTCCGCCGTGCGCGGACGAAGCAATCTTTATTTGTAACCGTTCACGGGGAAAATGTGCCGTTTTATGTCATTGCGAGGTCCGCCTTTGGCGGGCCGTGGCAATCTCAATCGTTACATTTTGGATTGCTTCGTCGTAAAACTCCTCGCAATGACCGCACAAACGCAACTTATATCCCGTGAACGCTTACCTTTATTTAGCCTGCGGTTTTACCGCAGGTTTTGACCCTCAGGCTAATAACGCCCTGTCCGCTCCATCATCATCTCCTCCATCATGTAATACTCGTCGTCGTAGTCGTCATACCCCTCCATCCCGGCCGGACGCCGGACCCGTCCACCTACTTGGCTATTCCAAGCTCGCAAAGGCTCCTTCGGCTCCCTCTGCAACCTCTTAATGTCTTGAGACGCAGCACTCAATTCCGCGGGCCAGTACCTCGGTCCAATAGGCATGTGTTCTATGTATGCGCCATCAAAGCTGTAAAGCATCTCATGATAGTTTCTCGGACGAAGATTCCGTCCACCCGTCCAGTCGTTTACAAGCGCCGAATCCACCAAAACGGCCTCCGTGCTATAATCAATCACCTCAGGCTCTCCAAGCTCATCTTCGGGCCTGCGAAAAGTGTAAGTGCTGCGAGTGCTGAATCTTCCGCCCGGCATTCCAATGGGCTCCGGCCTCGCAGTCTCAGACTCAACGACACTACCTATAGCTTCGCCCCGCTCGACCTCAAAGTCTTTGCTGTACCAATGACCCAGAACATACCGGGCGACCTGCACCTTAACACGTTTGGCATCCTCCTTTATGCCCGTCGCAAAGAAGTACATCCTCCCAGGAATCTTTATTGTCTCTGTCACGTCAGAATGCTCGCTCCATAGGATAACCTGATTGTTCTTCGACCCCGCCGTCGGATTAAAGACGCCCAACCGAATTCTGTAACGGTAAATCTTACCTGGTACTACAGTATCATCGTGCGCCCAGAACAACAGTGGTTCACGCAGCTTGGCAAGGTCTGTTCTATAGTTGAGCTTAATTTGGTCAAATTCATAGTAGACATCATTTATCGACGGTTGCCTTGCAAGCGTTCCATCTCTCATCAAACCTTCCCTGCCGATATCATACGGATCAAACTCTCCTCCTCTCGTCGGATACCTGCCATCGGTCGGTCGCCTTCCACTCGTCGCACGCCTTCTATCGGTCCCAGATCCCCTACCAGTCCCATATCCCATGTCGGTCATATACCCGCTACCCGTCCGCGAATCACCGGGGCGGCCTCGCCTCGGCCGAAGCTCGCTTCCGCCGGAGCCACCGGAAAGCGCATCCATCCTCCCGTAGCCCTCATACACTCCGCCAGCCCTTCCTGAACCAGACCTTGTTCCGGACGTCCTGCTACGTCTCTCCGCCCGTAAGTTCGTTGGTTGCTGCTGCTCCTTTTCTCTCTGTTTCTGTTCTCGCGCTTCACGCTGCTCTTGCTGCTTATCCTTTGCCCGCTGCTTCTCATACTTTTCATGCAGGGGGGGAGGGAACCATTCCTCATTTGCAGACGCAATCTGATAAGCCTGCGGCTGCAACAGATCCATTCGCACTTCCGGATCATCAAACTGAAGCAAACGCACCTTCATTCCTCCCGGCGGCAGGTCTTCAACCTTCTCTATAATTACAAACATCCTTTTGCGATGGTCGATTCTGCTCCGCGGAACCGCTTGCCAGTCGCTCCAGCTACCGTCTTCAAGCAGCTCCTGTCTCTCCGTCTGTACAGCCGCCCAAACCGGCCTCGCAAGGCACGGATCACGCAGCTCCGGCGCAACGTCGAGACCCAGGAAGCTCTCTTCAAACCTCTCGTACAATCCGGCAACATCAAACTTCCCTGCAACGGTTACCAGGTCAATATCATTCGGCTCATGCGAAGCTTTGTCATAACCAACTTCATCGGTAACCTCTTGGGTGGGTAC
>DAOWID010000086.1 GCA_030641115.1 Planctomycetota bacterium
AACTCGACCCTGTTGGTGCCGGTGACACCGTGACGAGCGCGCTGGCTTTATGTTTAGGCGCTGGTGTCGCACCTGTGGAGACCGCAGAGTTTGCAAACTTTGCTGCTGCCGTCACCGTTCAGAAGCTATTCCAGACCGGCACTGCTTCGGGGCCGGAAATCCTCGAAGTCGGCAAGGACGCCGATTATATTTACCAGCCTGAACTTGCATCGGATAGACGCAAGGCTCGCTATTTTGAGAATACCGAAATAGAATTCTGCCACGAATCACTACCGTTCGGCCGAATCAAATACGCTGTATTTGACCACGATGGGACTATCAGCACCCTAAGGCAAGGCTGGGAAAAAATAATGGCCCCCGTGATGATCAAGGCCACGCTCGGTGACAAGTATGAAACCGCCGGAACAACGCTGTACCACAAAGTGCGAAAGCGTGTTCTCGACTACATCAACAAATCCACGGGTATTCAGACGATTCTGCAGATGGAAGCTCTTGTCGAGATGGTGAAGGAATTCGGGGCCGTTAGTGGTGACAAGATCCTGGATAAATTCGGTTACAAAGAGATTTACAACGATGCTCTGATGGAGCTTGTCAATAAGAGAATCGAGAAGTTCAAACACGGTGAGCTTGACATCCATGACTACACAATCAAAGGGTCGCTGGAATTCTTAAAAGCTCTGCGTCAGAGAGGTGTACAACTTTATCTGGCAAGCGGAACGGACCGCGAGGATGTCGTTGCCGAGTCAAAGGCTCTTGGTTATGCGGAACTTTTTGACGGCGGGGTTTACGGGGCCGTTGGTGATATCACAAAGTATTCAAAGAAGATGGTTATTGCAAAGATAATGACAGAGAATAACTTGCAGGGTCCCGAGCTGGCTGTCTTCGGTGATGGCCCTGTTGAGATACGTGAGTGCCGAAAACGTGATGGCCTTGCAATTGGCATCGCGAGCGACGAAGTCCGCCGGCACGGCCTAAACATTGAGAAACGCACCCGCCTCATAAACGCCGGCGCACATCTTATCATCCCCGACTTCTCACAATACGACAGACTCATCAAATTGCTGTTCGAATGATTTCTTAAACGCTCCTTGATGTGTTCGGAACTCCGAAACAAGGGCTGAATAACCCCAGTAAGACGACGACCAGGATAACATAATCTGTCGAAACTGACAACCAGATTCTGCCCGTTTTATCGAGAGGTCATTCCGGCCTCTTCAGGCATCGAAACTTGACTTTTGGGCTGGCAAGTGGTAAAATTACTTCTGAAATACCGGAGATGAGTCTAACATCATAGGAACTGGCCCCGACAGTCGATTCACAGGTGTTTTTGATGACAATCCTATGTGTGGACCGGACGCTTGGGTGACAAAAGGTAAATGAACAATAGAAAAGACACAAACACGTTGTTGGCCGTGACAGTCGTTCTGCTGATTGTGGCAACGCCGGTTCTCAGGAACTCGCAAGCTATCGCCCCTTCGCCGTTCTGGAAGAGCGAGATAGCGTTCCCGGATGACCCATTTCGAGTGCCGGGAGGCTCCGCCAGCGAGCCGGGCTGGGTGAAGTTCACAATCCTCCTTGAGCCTTACGATCCAAACGCCGTGTATTATCAGGACAGCCGAGAGTACACCTTCCACTACCATTTCGCAGTCGAGCTTCTGGGCCCATTCCTCGGCATGACGCCTGAGGAGTTTGATCAGGCTACGCTCTTCGAAGAAGGTCAGCAGGCAGTTTTAGGTGCGGTTATCATGCCGCCCACTGGTGGTTATCCCCCTCCGCCGGCCTATCCGGAGTACGGCATCCAGTTTGTTCGTCAGGACCCATACAGAAGAGAGGAAATTGCCGAGATGTTCAACGTAGTCAAGGCGAGCGTCTTAGCCGACGCCGGTGTCCAGGCGTTTTATTTTCCCACGTACGAACAGCTCGCAATGGCAAACGCCAATCGCGACTGGTTCGAGTCACATGGCATCCCAATCAGTTCGAGCGCACGCTGGGCCGAGGGCAATACCTGTTACTCATTCGGCTGGGCACTTGGCGAATTAAAATATGTTGAGGGCAGCAACATCAGATACGCCTACTTGGCTGGCCTTTTGGAGCCGAACGATATCCTTCTGACCGACGGCGTTCCTGCTGAGATTCCGTTCGTTGCAGGTATTATCTCGCTGTCGCCCTCCACGCCGAATTCGCACGTCGCTATCCTTGCCAAGACCTTCGGCGTGCCCTTCGTGCATCTGGCCGTGCCGGAAGATGCAAACGAAGCACAGCAGCTCATCGGCCACAAGATTGTCTTGCGTGCCTTCGACAAATACGGGGGAGCCGAGGTGAGGCTGATTGATGTGGAAGGTGTTCTCGATGATGCAACGATTGCGGAGATCCTTGCCTTGAAATTGCCGCCGGCCTTGGACATTTCGTCGATGACCCCTTATGGCTCATATAGTGCTCCAACGGATGGTTTGCTGCCTACTGATATAAAATACTTTGGCGGCAAGGCAGCGAACTTCGGGATACTGCGCACGTCTATTTCGGACAATTCTCCGGTTTCGGTAGCCTTGTCGTTCGACCTTTGGAACGACTTTCTCGACCAGAGTTTTGCCGGAGGTCATACACTCCGCGAAGAGATCAACACATGCCTGGCGCCGTTCACCTATCCGCCGTCAGGTATGGCGGCGCTCTCGACAGTCCTACACGGCATCCGTGACATATTCACGGAAACCTATATAACAAGTTTCACCACGGAACAAAGGGACGCAATCATTGCCATCCTGCAGGACCCACAGTACGGATTCGATGCTGACAGGAAGATCCGTTTTCGAAGCTCGACCAACGTGGAAGACAGCGAGCAATTCACCGGGGCCGGACTGTATGATAGTTTCAGCGGATGTTTGGCCGATGATCTGGATGGTGACGAGTGGGGGCCAAGTCGATGTGATCCAAGTAAGTCCACGGAGCGCGGCGTCTTTAGAGCGATACGCAAGGTGTTTGCGAGCTTCTATAACGATAACGCCTTTCTTGAACGTCTGCGCCACGGCGTCAATGAAACCGATGTAGGCATGGCTCTGTTAGTGCATCATTCTTTTCCGGATGAGATCGAGCTGGCCAATGGTGTGGCCACCGTGGAGAAAGGATATGGCTCAAGCTGGGACATCAAGCTGGTAACGCAATATGGAGCAACCTCGGTCACTAATCCTGAGCCTGGCGTCATCCCGGAAGAAGTGAGCGTCGCGGTCTATTCTTTTGGCATGTTCCCAACGTTGGTGCGGCAGTCAAATCTTGTACCGCTGGGGGCGAAAGTAATGCAGTGGCAGGATGACTACGTAGAGTTGTCCGGACTGCTGGTGAAGGTCGGCGAGCGATTCAGTGAAGTCACCGGCAAGACGAAGTTTCTGCTCGAAATGGAGTACAAAAAGGTGGCGCCGAACGGCGACTTAGTAGTTAAACAGGTCCGCGCGATCCCACAGCCTGACAAGACGCCAAGCATCACACCGTTCCTTATCAACGAACCTGCCCCATATCGCACGTTCCAGGGCGAGTTCAGTAATGTCTTCGCCAACCACCGGCTCAAGTCAAGATGGCAGCTTGAAACCAAAAACCTCTGGCTGACTAAGGACAACTTGACGGACTGTTTCTACATGACGGTGACTCTCGAATATGTTGCTGATGCCCGCCTCCGCGCCCTCACAGGAACGTTGCAGCTTTGGCCGAAGGCCTTCCATACCTATGATGGTACTGACGCAGTCGATGGCTGGCTCATGCACCATTTGTCGAACCCCCGCGCCTGCGAACTACACACCGAAAATGTGCCCACCCAGGTAGCACTGGCCGAGAATCCCATGCTGACACTTCTTGACATTGGATTTTTGAGCCTGAAAGTTGACTACGACCACCCGGTAATGTCTTGGGATCACACCAGCCTGACGACCACAACTACGGACTGGATCCGACTTTGTCCCCGCCCTGAGCCGCAGGCGGGCGACCTTTTGCAGCAGCGCAGATTTGAGGGGCCGAAAGGTGTGTCGATCAGAACTTTCTTCTACTGGCCGCCAAACCCGGGCATGGCAGCCGGCTACACCGCACCGCTCGCCCGCTGGGTCGAGACTGTCATCGAGGGCTACACCAGCGAACCGATTGTGCTTCATGGCTATTACTCGCAGACGTATCGACCCGAGCACCACAACTTCGGCGAGAATTTTCTCTTTGAGCCACAGCTTGAACCCGGCATGTCTGACGAGGTGCTGACCGAACTTCGCGCGCGCGATATTCGGCTGATTCACGTGCGTTCGGGCTTTGGTGATCCGATTATCGCAACCTATGGTTTCAAAGAGAAGTCATTCGTTATAGGTGACCTTGACGATGATGGTGATGTAGATCTGCTGGACCTTGCCATGTTTGCCGCACGCTGGCTGGAATCCACCTGCGACATGTGCGGTGGTGCTGACCTTACCGGTGACGGGCAAGTGACACTGGATGATTTGTGCGAGTTTGCTGACAACTGGCTTGCGGGCCCTTAGAAATTGACTATTGACTCAATGACCAGCGGCTATCCCGTATCAATACTCGTTTCTACCTCGTTAAACGCAGTCGGTTCATTTGGGTCGGCTCGTTCGTCTGTGTCGGGCTTTGGTTTTGGCTGTGCGGCACTTAGCAATTCATTTACAGCCTACTTGCTCGTCACCTTATTGTCTCGAACCGACACGACAGTATTGACTAAATCACACCACCAGCAAATATATGATATGTTGGCCTGCTGAGACCGCCTGCCAAGGCCTACTTTGTTTACGAACTCGTTTCTTGACATTGGCGTGACACAGATCAAGAGAGCTGCGAAACTCAAAACGAGGAAACCAGCTAAGAAGCCCAGTACGCCTGCGAGAACGGTGTCAAATATCTTGGGGAATGACACGTTGGCCTGGCCTGTAATAAACGCATAGGTTGTCCCGTGCAGAATCAGAAAGGCCCCCATTGCGATAGCTGCCAACGTCAAGGCGATTCCCCACGCTGTTTCGCCGGCTGCAGGCACAACATCTATGATTACCGGCGCCGAGAAGACTGCCACAAACACTGAGATAATGATGTTGAACATCCCGGCCCACGTTTCAAAGAAACCGAACCGTGTGGCAATCCATGCGAAGAGTGCACCCGCTAATATGGCCAGCCAGAATACCATGAACTCTATCCTACGACCCTTTTTATCTCTTCGAGACTTGTTATCCCAGACGCTGCCTTCTTCAAGCCTTCCCACCGCAGATTGGCCCTGTCCTTTTTGTTGCCTTGCGTTCTCAGCTCAGTCACCAATGCCTTGTTATTAGCAATATTTTCCTTGATTTGGTCTGTTATGATGAGCAGATCACAGACAGCAGTCCTTTCGAAGTAACCTGTCTTGCTGCAATACTTGCAGCCCGCGGCATCGAAGATATGTTTGTGGCCTAAACCTTTTTTTCGGAGCTCCTGGATTAGGCTCTGGGTTAATCGCGCCCGCCTTTTGCAGCGTTTGCAGAGCCGACGAAGCAATCTCTGAGAAACCAGAAGGCTTAACCCAGATGACAGCAGAAGCGGTGATACGCCTAAGTCCAGCAGCCTGACCAACGCGGTTGCGTTGCTATCGCAGTGTATTGTTGCCAGGACAAGGTGACCGGTCTGCGATGCTCGCAGCGCAATCTCCGCGGTTTCCTCATCCCGTATCTCGCCTACACATATCACGTCGGGGTCCTGCCTTAGAATACTGCGCAGGGTTTTGGCAAATGTGATATCAGCTCTGGGGTTGACTTCGATCTGACTGGCTTCCGGCAGGACGGCCTCAATCGGGTCTTCAACTGTTATGACGTTGCGCGTAAGGCGATCGATTTGGTTGAGGATAGCGTACATGGTTGTAGTCTTGCCGCTGCCGGTAGGGCCGCAGATTAGAATCATGCCGGATGGTTTTTTTATTGCACGCTCAACAACCGCACATTGCTTTTTCGTAAGCCCTACGTCGGCCAGTGCAAATACGCCGGCATCCTTGTTGAGCACCCTTATTGACAACTTCTCGCCGTTTAGAACGCCGGCACTTGCCACCCGAAAGGAAGCAGTTTCCTCACCCCTTTTTGCCATGAACGCGCCATCCTGCGGTCTTCTTTTTTCAGAAATATCCATACTCGAAACAGCCTTGATACTATTTACGATCGCTTTGCAGGTATCAGCCTTGAGTTGTTTTACTGTCCGTAGGAAGCCGTCTATTCGCAGCCTTACTGTGTACGTTGCGTCGTCCTTTGGGTCGATGAGAATATCGCTGGCGCGTTGCTCAAGAGCGTTGGCGATGATCTGTTCAGTCAGGAAAAGAACATGCCTGGCTTGTCCCTTGTTGTCTCCGTGGCCGTAAATCTCCTTTAGCTCGCTCCCGGAGGAATTGAGCAAACTTATCGTTGAATCGGCTTGGCGGACAGGTTCCGCAGAGCGTCTGTCAGCGAGAGCCTTTTGGATCTGCTGTCTTGCTATCTCGAAGAAACCTCCCTTGCCCTCGGCGGACTTCTTGATAGTGTCGACTATCAGCAGGATAAGCAACAGCAGGGGCCCTACAAAAAGAGTGACAATATTGGCAGTTGGCTTATATTTCTCTGGTACCAAGGGGCTGAACTGTACGCGCTGGACAAAATACAGGCACAGGTACACCCAGGCTACAAGAAAGGCAAGCTTAACGGGATTGAAAGGCAGTGACACTATGGCAAAACTCAGGACCATTTGGCAATTACCTGAAAACGGGGCATGTCAAATATCTTCAAGCTCGTCCAGGAAGGAATCGGATTCGTCCAGTTCCAATTCCGGAAAACTCTCGTCAGCAGGTGCAGCTTTTATTGTTGGCGTTTCCTGCTGGGCTCGTTTTTTCGCAGCTTGCTCAGGTGAGATGATCTCTTTGGGCTCACCGTCAATTTGCACCAAGAAGGTAAGAGGCCCGACCTTTACGTAATCGCCTGCTCGAACCGTTGCCTCGTCGATGGGTTTGCCGTTTACAAAAGTGCCGCCGCGCGAGCCAAGGTCACGAATCTTCAAGGCCTCGTTGTTGTAGTTTAGCTGGCAGTGCCTTCTGGAAACGACCATAAGGGGGATGCACAAGTCGCAATCGTGACGCCGGCCAATTACCGTAATAGCACTTGGCAACGACAAACTCTTCTGCGAGCCGTTTTTTTTGAATAGAACTAAATTTACATCCATCCTACCTCCTTCGGAATTTAGCTCGTACCGCAACTACTTTATTATACAGGCAAAAGTGGCAAATGACAACAGATAAATCAGCCGATAAAAAATATTGACAGAATTGACGCACTGGCTTATGGTTGTTTAGACTTATGCCGATTCATATGAGGTATTCGTTATACTGGATGGATATATGGCGAGAGTAACACTGCCTGATGGCAGCACATTGAGCGTTAATGACGGTACTACCGCAGAGGAATTGGCGGAACAAATAGGGCCGGGGCTCGCAAAGGCAGCCGTGGCAGCCAAAGTAAATGGCGAGTTAGCGGATTTGTCCACACCTATCAGGGCTGACGCACACGTCCAAATTATCACATCCGGAGATGATGAGGGTCTTGAGATTATGCGCCATAGCTGCGCCCATGTAATGGCTGAGGCTATATGCGCTCTTTGGCCGGCCGCACAGCTCGTCTATGGCCCAACCGTCGAGGACGGTTTCTATTACGACATAGACCTTGACGAACCGATTCGGCCGGACGATTTCGGACGCATAGAAGAAAAGATGCGCGAGATAGTCGAGGCGGACAGACCATTTGTTCGAACCCAGATGAGCAGGGCCGAGGCCTCGGCAAAATTAGCCGGCGATAGGTATAAGCTCGACAATATAAATCGCGCCGAGGGCGACGTTATTAGTTTCTATTCTCACGGAGATGTCTTTGAGGATTTGTGTCGCGGTCCGCATGTACCGAGTACCGGCAAGGTTGGAAGCTTCAAAATTATGTCCGTAGCCGGTGCCTATTGGCATGGTGACCCAACTCAGAAAATGCTGCAGCGAGTATATGGCACGGCTTGGCCGAGCAAAAAGCAGCTCGACGACTATCTGCAAAGACTGGAGGAGGCAAAGAGGCGAGACCACCGGGTATTGGGCAAACAGTTGAATTTGTTCAGTTTCAACGAGGCTGGGCCTGGCTTCGCCTTTATGCATCCAAAAGGTGTGATTATCTGGAATGAAATCGTGGACTTCTGGCGCAGCGTTCACAATAGATACGGTTATGATGAGATCAAAACACCTCTGATTCTCAACGAACAGCTCTGGCACAAAAGCGGTCATTGGGACAATTACAAGGAGAATATGTATTTTACGAATTTCGACGGGCTCGGCTACGCGATAAAGCCAATGAATTGTCCCGGCGGATGTTTGGTCTATAAGACGCGCCAGCATTCATATCGTGAATTTCCCATGCGCGTTGCGGAACTCGGCCTGGTCCATCGACACGAGGCCAGCGGGGTAATGCACGGGCTTTTTCGGGTCAGACAGTTTACACAGGATGATGCCCACATTTTCTGCACGCCGGGACAAATAGAACCGGAGGTAGTAGGAGTCATTGACCTGACTTTTGAGATATATCGGACGTTTGGGTTTGAAGAATTCCACATTGAGCTGTCCACCAAGCCGGAAAAGCACATTGGTTCGGACGAAGTATGGGATACTGCGACAAGTGCCTTGAAAAATGCCCTCGAGCAGAAAGGAATTGGATATAAAGTCAACGAAGGCGATGGCGCATTTTATGGGCCCAAGATAGATTTTCACATAAAAGATTGCCTGAGGAGGTCCTGGCAGCTCGGCACAATTCAACTGGATTTTTCCATGCCGCAGCGCTTCGGCCTGGTCTATACCGACCAAGACAATACCGAGAAGACGCCTGTTATGATTCATCGGGCAGTGTTGGGTTCTTTCGAGCGCTTTATCGGCATTTTGATAGAACATTATGGCGGCAATCTGCCTCTGTGGCTTTCACCGGAGCAGGTGAGAATCTTGCCGATAAGCGAGAAAACCAATGACTATGCCAAAGTCGTTCAGGACAAGCTCAGGCAAGCCCAATTGCGGTGCAGTTGCGATCGATCTGATGAGAAAATAGGCGCTAAGATTGCCAGAGCTCACAGCGAGAGGTTACCCTATATGTTGGTAGTCGGCCCCAAAGAGGCTCAGTCTGATAGTGTCAATGTGAGGATACGAGGGGTCAAAGAGAACAAAACGGTGGGAGTTGACGAATTCTTGGCAATGGCAAAACGCAAAATTGTCGATAAACAGGCAGATTTGGCGTTTTGGAGTTGATAATTGATACTTGATGCTTAATAATTGACGGCTGGATAGAAGGTTGCGCCGGTCGTCGGCAACGGCGATAGAAGATAATCGATTGCTTCGGTTCTTTATGGAAAGGTAAGGTGGTGCACAATAGGTAAACAAGGCTTAAGGATAGATAACGGTATTCAGGCCAAGAAAGTTCGGCTCATCGATGAATCGAACAATCAAATTGGGATTGTGGACAAATATGAGGCACTCAGCAGGGCTCGAGCGGCTGGGCTAAACCTGGTTGAAGTTGCCCCTACCAGTAGTCCGCCGGTTTGCCGGATAATGGATTACGGCAAGTGGCTGTACCAACAAAAGCGCAAGGTTCGCGAGGCTCATAAGAAACATCCGCGCCACGCTATTACGTTGAAAGAAATTAGGCTCAGGCCTGAAACCGACAAGCACGACCTGGATATCAAAGTAAATCACGCCCGCGAATTTCTGGAGAAAGGCCATAAGGTGCAGTTCACCGTGTTCTTCCGCGGACGACAGATGCTGCACAAGGAGCATGGCTATGCGATGCTCGAACAGATTACTGAAACGTTCGAGGATTTGGCAAAGGTCGAGCGGCCAGCCAAAATGGCTAGACGGCGTATGACTCTGTTACTTGTGCCCAAGTAATACCAATCACATAAATTAAATGCGCCGGCGAGCAGCCAATTGCCAGCCAAGCTCTATTTTTTTTGGGAATTTGCGTTTCTGCCATTGACCAGTAGCTGCAAATAAGGTAAAGTCTTGCCTTTTCGTTTAGGTCGCTGGCGTGAACTATCCGAAGGAATTAGCCAAATGCCGAAACAGAAGACTCATAAGGGCTTGAGCAAGAGAATCAAAGTCACCGCAACGGGCAAGGTCAAGCACAGACGGGCCGGCGGCAGCCATCTTATGAGCGGCAAGGGCGGCAAGCGTCGAAGACGTATAGGCAGCTCGGCTATTATGAGCGGTATGCCAGCTGAAACAGCTAAGATTAAAGTCTGTAAATAGATGTCTCTGGTGCGTATTGCGTCGCACGTGACGTGCTCGGTGCGATGGCTAATACGCTGGATGTGATATGATGTGCTTGCGTCTCGGCTTTCAATCAGCCCGCCTGCGGCGGGCCAGCAAGCCTAAAATAGTATCTGTTGCGAAAAGCCGAAACTGGTCCGCCGCAGGCGGATCACCCCTGCGAAAGCAGGGGTCTACGGCGAAAAAGCTGGATTCCTGCTTTCGCAGGAATGACAAGTGCTCTTTCCGCACCAGGAACTAAATAATCGGAATTCCTCAAAAGGAAAGCTGATATGCCACGAATTAGAAAGGGAGCTGCAAGACGCCAGGCGAGGAAGCGAGTCCTCAGAGCGGTAAAGGGATATCGTGGCTCTGCAGGCCGCTTGTATCGCTTGGCCAAAGAAGCTACGGTACGGGCAGCGGTCAATGCTCGGATTGACCGTAAACGGCGAAAGCGGGATTTTAGGGGTCTGTGGATTACGCGCTTGAACGCCGCCTGCAGGCAGCGAGGCATCAGATACGGCCAGTTCATCAACGGCTGCAAAAAAGCCAATATTCAGTTGAACCGAAAAATGCTCAGCGAAATTGCTATTGCCGACCCGGAGGGCTTTGACTCAATCGTTGAGACTGCCAAAGCTGCAACAAAATCGTGAATCATGTCCCGCCCGTGGGGTACGAACCACGCGATACGCAATACGCAATACGATATACGCAATACGATATACAAGAAGATGCTTGAGCAGTTTGAAAAGATTGGCAAAGACGCCCTTGCTGGCCTAAAAAAGATTACTGACCTGGTATCTCTGGAAGATTTCCGTATAAAGTACTTGGCTCGGAAAGGCCAAATTACCAGGATGCTCAGCCGAATAGGCGAGTTCCCATCGGAACAAAAGCCCCGGGCAGGTCAGCTCGCAAACAAAATAAAGAAGGATGTCACCGAAGCGTTTGAGCAGCTCAAGAGGACTCTGTTGCAGTCACACAAGCAGACGACCGAACTGGTAGACGTCACACTACCGGGGATACCCGTCAACATCGGCAAAACTCATGTCATCACACAAACCATAAACGAACTGCTGGACATATTTGGCCGAATGGGCTTTGCGGTTGCATACGGCCCTGTGGTCGAGGACGAGTGGCACAATTTTGCCGCATTGAATATGGGGCCTGAACACCCGGCAAGAGACCCATTCGATGCCTTCTACATCGACGATAACATGCTCTTGCGCAGCCACACGTCCCCCGTTCAGATACGCGTTATGGAGCGCAAGAAGCCCCCAATTCGAGTCGTTGCACCGGGCAGGGTCTATCGGCCCGATACCGTTGACGCTACACACATGTACATGTTTTATCAGCTCGAGGCCTTGGTTGTTGACGAGGGTATCAGTATGGTGGATATGAAAACCGCCATCGAGCAATTTATCCACACCTTTTTTGGTCCCGGAACGAAGTGGCGGTTTCGGCCGAGCTTTTTCCCATTCACAGAGCCCAGCGGCGAAGTTGATTTGCTCTTAGCAGATAAGAGTGGAAAAGAAAGCTGGGTTGAGATGGGCGGCTGTGGCATGGTTGACCCAAATGTTTTTGATGCAGTCGGGATAGACAGCGAAAAATATACCGGCTGGGCGTTCGGATTCGGAGTAGAGCGTCTTGCCATGCGAAAGTACGGCATCACGGACATCCGCCTGTTTTTCGAAAACGACCTGCGCTTTTTGAGCCAGTTCTGATCTCTTGCCTCCTCACTTGACCGAATCGTCAAGGGGCAATCCGAGCTTCTTATATAGTTTCCGCCGGCCAGCCTTATCTCCATCAAGCGTTGCTTTGGCGTATTCAGCCACTTCTCTTGCCTGTGCTCGCGGGACCACGATGACGCCGTCACCATCGGCCACTATAACGTCGCCCGGCTCGACCAAGACGCCGCCGCAGACGATAGGGCGGTTCACAGATTCGACCTCGTTACGGCCGGGACGAATGCCTCTGCCTGGCTTGCTGAAGTAAAGCGGAACCTTTTCGGTGGCAATCTCATCGGTATCGCGTGCAGTGGAACCTGTGACGACCCCGACACATCCGCGCAGCTTCCAGCCCATAATGTTGTTCGAGCCGATAGAGCCGACATCGGAATTTGGAGCATCGTCAAAGACAAGAGCCGTGCCATTGCGAATAAGCGGGACAAACGGCTCGCTGGAGAGCTTGCTGTACCAGTTGCCGACCCACTGGTCGAATGCCTTGGTTTCCATCCGAGGTGCCGGCGGCTTATTCGTCGGGACGTATCGGACTGTCACCGCAATGCCGATAAAGCGGTGAGTGAAGTGCTTGGTATCCTTCCAGGCGGCATGGATTTCAGGCGACATCAGGCCAATATTGGTCAGGCCCACCTTGTCCATCCCGTCCGAGACATCTGCGACACGCAAGCCTTCGAAAAGCTGCAGAATCCGCTCATCCTCTTCAGCGCTGTAAACCTTCGTCGGGATAAAATTCCTGCCTGCCCTTAATTCTTCGATGTCCGGCTTGGCAGCTTGGTTGGCTACGGTCGGCTCTGAGCCAGTGGCCACAAAGAGCATCGAAGCTCCCAGCAGGCCTATCAAGACGACCAAGCTTACTCTTACGGTTGTTTTCGCGCTTCTGGCTTCCATTTTATACCCCCAGAATTTGTAAGTTAAGATTTAGCCATTTTTACGACATAACGACATCGCCGCGTCAATACTATAAGGTCTTTATGCTCCGGTTCAAGACAAAAAGATGCCATCGTTATCGGCGCAGTTCTTGATTGGCTTGCTGTATTTGGTAGACTTAAGTCATATATGAAGCTGGGCGGTTTGAGGTAGATTTCATGATTCAGATCATAGGTGATATATCTATTTGCGAGGATGAGCTTATTTTCAAGGCGTCTCGCAGCGGCGGACCCGGTGGACAGAATGTCAATAAGGTAAGCACACGGGTGACGCTCTTCTTTGATGTGGCCAACGCGACTTGCTTCTCTGACGTGCAGAAGCGGCGAATACTCAAGCACCTTGCAACACGGGCTGACAAGAATGGTGTAGTAAGGGTTGCTTCGCAGAAGTTTCGAACCCAGAAGGCAAATCGTGGAGCTGCCGTCCGGAGATTGCAGGAATTATTGAGAGAGGCTTTGAAAACTCGACCCGCCCGGAAGAAAACAAAAGTGCCTCAGTGGGCTCGCCAGAGACGCTTAGAGGAAAAGAAGCGGCAAAGCCTGTTAAAGCAACAGCGGGCGAAACAGAATTGGGATGGAGATTAAGCGGATTAGGGTACTATGAGACGGACGGTGGGTATCAGCGTTTTCGGCGGCCGCGGACAAGCAGGAAAACCACGACGGCCACAATAATGACGATTATTAGTACTTCGCCTTGACCAAAAAGAACACCCAGCATTTCAGTTCTATCTCCCATTTTCCCAGCCTGGATTGAACTGGTTCTTGTCTATTAGATGTTTCTTTCGACTGAGATTCTTACCGCCATTTTCACGAAAAGGCAAGGAAATATTTGGGCTGAGAACGCCTTTTTCCTTGCACTTGGCATGCCCGCTGGAGGTGAAATAGCCAGCCGACATAAAGCAAATTGAAAACGATCGTGGATTGTGGTAAAAGAGGGCGGAAAGAACGGCTCCAAATCAGGGATGGTCCCTATGGCAGTTCAATTTATTCTTGGAAGAAGTGGAACAGGAAAGACCAGCTACTGCGTAAAGGCAATCGTTAATGCACTGCTGGAGCCCGGCGAACCCGCCGCAGGCGGGCTGATTTTCTTGGTGCCCGAGCAGGCTACGTACCAGGCGGAGCGGGCAATCTTAGCCGATGAGAGAATAGCCGGTTACCATAGATTACACGTGCTTTCATTTGACCGGCTGCAATTCCTGCTGCTGGGTAAAAATGTAGCCAGGCCTCAGCTTTCGCGCATCGGCCAACAAATGATAGTGCACCGGGTTCTGCGTGACAACAGCAGTAAGCTGAAGGTCTTTCACTCATCGGCGAACTGGCCCGGGCTGGGCCGGCAAATGGCACAGACTATCATTGAGCTACACCAGTATGCCAAGACGCCGGAAGACGTTGACCGCTTGCTGGATGAATTGCAGAAAGACGATCGCAATAATTTGGCTCTCTTGAAATTTGGCGATATAGGCCTGATCCTCAACGAATACTTGCAGTTCATCGAGGGCACGTTCGTTGACCCTGACGTTCAACTGACTCGTGCGTGTCGGGCTGCATCGAAAGCAGACTTTGTCAAAGGTGCGAAGCTATGGGTCGATGGCTTTGCCGGCTTTACGACAGCAGAGCTTGCGATGCTCACTGAACTGTTGAAGGTGGCTGCAGATGTGCAAATTGCCCTTTGTCTGGACCCGTCAGCTATCAACGTGGCAAATCCCAATCCTGAGAAGCTGGAGTCAACCGGCTTATTTAGTCCGACTGAGAACACGTACGTTGCTCTTGTCGAGATACTAAAGAAGTGCCGACTGCAGTTAGCCAAGCCGATAATTCTCGAGCGAACGGTTCGATTTTCTGCTTGTCCCCAGCTTGCTCATATCGAACGGGAGATATTTGCCTTGAAACCAGCAAGGATCCCAGCGGCAGATAATATTCGCACCGTATCAGCACCGAACATGCGGGCTGAAGTCCAATTCGTCACAAGACAGATACTCCAGTTGGCCAAGGAAAAAGGTTGTCGATATCGTGACATCGCGGTTATCGCATCGGATATTGAGTCCTACGAGCACTATATAAGGGCGTATTTTGACGACTATCGCGTGCCGTTCTTTATTGATAAGCGAAAACCGCTGAACCAGCATCCCGTTGTTCAGCTTATCTGTTCAGTTCTGCAGGTGGTGACGGGCGGCTTTTCAAGCAGCGATATTTTTGCTTATCTAAAAACCGATCTTGTGCCAATCGAGCGCTGTGAAGTTGACCTTTTGCAGAACTACTGTCTTGCATTTGGAATAAACGCTGATGACTGGCAAAGGGACAGGCTGTGGCATTTTGCGGGCAAGGATGATGAAGAATTCGACGAGCGGCGCATAAACCAGATTCGGCTAAAGGCCGTTGGCCCTTTACTTAAACTTCGGGACAGGCTTTGCCCGGTTGATGATCCGGCAAAGATGGTAGCCGCCGAGGAATTCAGACAGATTATTTTTGATTTTCTTGACGCTTTACAGGTTCGTCAGAAACTTGACAACTGGATTGAAGAAGCTGCCGCACAAAAAGATTACGCAACAGTTGATGAACATCGGCAATTTTACGATAGGCTCCTGAACGTTTTTGACGAGCTTGTCGCGGTCTTTGTGGGTCAACAGATGACCTGTCAGGATTATCTTGCGATTGTCAATTCCACCTTTTCGCAATTGACCTTGGCATTCATTCCACCGACTTTGGACCAGGTTCTTGTCGGTTCTATCGAGCGCAGCCGACATCCCGATTTGAAAGCTGTCTTCTTAATAGGTGCCACACAACGGAAGTTTCCCGCGCCGGTGAGCTTTGACAGCATACTAACCGATGATGACCGAAACACCGCCGAGTCAGCGGATTTCCCGCTGGCACCGACAGCAAATCAAAAGCTCACCGAGCGCCAGTATTTGGCCTACATTGCGTTTACCCGTCCGTCAGAATTCCTCTGCATTACATATCCTGTGGCTGATGAGAAGGGAAGTGCCGTGCCTCGCTCGCAGTTCATAGCTGAGCTCGAAGGACTGTTTGACAATCTCAGCGAGGAATCAATTGCGGGCGAGCAGATGGACGTTGAGATGGTTCATAATGAACCTGAGCTTGCTAATATGCTCTGTAGCCAGCTCGGCAGAGATGCTTTGATGCCGGAGAGAGATGATAGCCACGAGCTTGAAAGACTGTTAGATGATATTTGCTCGGACAATCAGCTTGCCGGGCTTGGCTCAACTGTGGCGTCTGCTATCAATTATGATAATTCCGCACAGTTAGACAGCGATGTAATCGAAAAGCTTTTTACCCAGCGGATAACAAGTTCTGCAACGAAGCTGAGCACTTTTGCTGCATGTCCATATCAGTGTTTCGCCCGATATATATTGGAGTTACAAGAACGAAAGGAATTCAAGTTCGAGCCATTGGACCTGGGTGTTTTTTACCATCGCGTTTTGGATGGTTTCTTGAAGCGGCTTAACGCAGCAGGAAAAGATTTTGCCACGGTCAAGGATGAACAGCTTTTGAGATTTCTGAGAGACGAAATTTCAAAACTTCTCGCGGAGGATTCCTTTATATCGCACTTTGCACACCACTCTGACCACAACATGTTTGTTATTCATTCTGCCGGTGAATATCTTGAGGATTGTGTTCTGGCAATTGCAGAGATGGTTCGAGCCGGCAGTTTTATGCCGAGGTTGTCGGAAGTCTCTTTTGGCCAAGATGAAGGCGTGCTTGGCAAGTATGAGCTTACCCTTCCAGACGGTCGTTTGTTGTCTTTGCGTGGCAAGATTGACCGGCTTGATGTTGCGGAGATCAGCGATGAAAATTTCGCGATAGTCTTCGATTACAAGCGCAGAGGGCAATCCTTTAACTGGGCAAAATTCTACCACGGCTTGGATATGCAACTGCCCATCTACCTGCTGGCCGTTCACGACGCAGTCCACTCAGAAACAAGAGGTGCAGTCGGCGCATTTTACCTGCCGGTTGAAGCAAAAACCGCAGCAGGCACCCTTGATGAGCTGGCCAAGCCACCGAAGTTCGGTCATAAAGCAAGGGGCGTATTCCAGGGACAATTCTTCCAGCAATTAGATAGAATGGTCAGTTCGGGCTGGAGCGATTTCTACAGTTTCCGGGTTACCTCTAAAGACCAGCA
>DAOWID010000411.1 GCA_030641115.1 Planctomycetota bacterium
AGATAATTAGTTGGTAACCGTTCACAGCGCATAAGTTGCGTTCTTGGTGTCATTGCGAGGAGTTTTGCGACGAAGCAATCTAAAATGTAACGATTTAGATTGCCACGGCCTTTGAAAAAGGCCTCGCAATGACATAAAATGGCATATTTGGTGCGTGAACGGTTACATTAGTTGAAGATCAGAATAATGGTTGATGCTCGCCGTGTAAAAGAGCAAAGCTTTATACGTCAAGGATATAGACAAGGCCATCGACCTTGCCAAAAGAACAAAGGACCTTGGCTACAAAACGACGAGTATTATGGCTGTTTCGAAGGAGGGCCAGCCTGAACTTGTGGAGGCTCTGCGACGACTATCTGAAATTAATTTGGAGACTTGGCTATGATAGGCAAAGAAATACGATTAGAAAGAATAATCGACCGCAATTCTCGCAGGAGCTTAATTATTCCGATGGACCACGGCGTCACGGTGGGGCCGATCGCAGGCCTTGAGGACATGCGGACGACCATAGGCAAGGTCGTAGCCGGCGGAGCTAACGCGATCCTGATGCACAAAGGGATAGTGCGCGCGGGACACAGGGGCGCAGGCAAAGATGTCGGGCTGATTATCCATCTTTCGGCAGGGACATCAATTAGCCCCGACCCTAACGCAAAGGAGCTGGTCTGCACTGTCGAAGAGGCAATTACGCTTGGCGCCGACGCGGTCTCTGTCCATATAAATCTCGGCGCAGAGACCGACAAAGAAATGCTGCAGCAATTGGGCTACGTAAGCGGACAGTGCCTGCAATGGCAGATACCGCTCGTTGCGATGATGTACACGCGCGGTGCGAAAATCAAAGATGAATTTGACGTCAAGAATGTCAAGCACGCCGCAAGAGTCGGGGCGGAGCTCGGCGCAGATATTGTCAAGGTCCCGTACACCGGCACTGTCAAGAGCTTCACAGAAGTAGTCCAGGGCTGCCCGGTGCCGGTCGTCATTGCCGGTGGGCCGAAAATGGGCAGCGACGAGGACATCTTCAAGATGGTCGAAGGCGCCCTCCAAGCCGGCGCTGCCGGTCTGTCGATAGGCCGAAACGCATTCCAGCACGAAAAGCCCGACAAAATGGTCCAAGCACTAAGCAGAATGGTTCACAATAGCGCCAGCGTCAAAGAGGCCGCAGCCATACTCATCCAATAGGCTTTGAGCACTGGAGCCGTTACAATTAAGACTACAGAGTCACAAGACAAGAAATGAAAAATGTCACTCCCCTACTTAGCTTGGTCAAGCTCACTTTTTTGTTGATACGTACTCATAAAGACCTCTGACCGCGGATGGTTCAGCTTCTTCGAAAAACGCTCCACGACCTGGCCCTTGGCTGCCTGATTCATAAGTATGAAGGGGGGCTATCGAAGCCTTTACACGAAATTGGCGTTCAACTTCCTGGATCGGGATTATATTCATGGCAAGCTCTTCGCCCACTTTCTTCCGGCAATTTCTACTGTAGATACCTCGAAAACTCAAACTCTCGCCCTCGCAACTGCATACTTGGCCATCGGATGAGATACATTCAATTCTCACTTTGCCATCATCGCTCTTCAATCGCCGAAATACTCGAGCATTACAGATTCCGCCACGTTCCGGGTCCTCAAGAGGGGCAAGCACTTTCGAGCAAAGCTCATCATATACCCTTAGGTTTGAGCTGATCAATCCCTCTGGCTGGTGACTTAGGGATTCTTCTATAATGCTGCGCAACGACTGTATGTCCAGCCAAAATACTCTATGTCCCAGTCTGCTCAACATGCTCAAGAGCTTAATACCAAAATGCCTGGGAAAGCGGATTGCCCGCTTCACACTCTCACTGAAGATAATACGACAAATTTCACGCTTGTCGGTCCAATCTAACCGCGGAAGCATTTCTGCAATACTATTTGCGATTTCGTGTTCGTTCTCGTCATCGGCCATTATCTTGGCGACCACATCCTGCACGCGACCTGCGTGTGCTCTGCTCGCTTGCTCGATGGCACGTTTCAACGGACCTGTCATATTTCTGCGAAATTGCCTGTCGAAATTTGCCGACAGCGATGGGTCAAATATATCCGACAACAGCAGTAAGAAACTCTTATACGTTTGGCGATACGCATCAGGTCCATGCGATGACAATCGGGACATTACTTGTCTAAACAGGTGATCGTTGCCATTATTGTCCACCGATTTCAAAATCTCTCCGCAATATTGGCGAATTCTGTCGGTAATTGTGGCCAAACGGCAGTCTTTCATCTTATCCATTTGATTGAGCATTGTGCTCAGGCTTTCTTCTTGCTGCTTGGGATCGACAATCCCTGCGATAATGCCGATGCTCGTATCCGGCCAGGTCGCAATAATCTCTTTCAATTCTTTCAATCGTGCCGCCTCCCCCTCCGCGTTGGCCCTGCGACGTCGCTCATTCAATGCCCAGAAAATTAGAGTTGTTGGCAGAAAATAATAGCCCAGATGCCTTAGGTTTTTCCGGGAACGCCTAACCCATTTGATGACAACCGCCAATGTGGCTAAAGCCAATATTACAGTGACAGTGGCCACTGATCTTAGTGCGGGATTTTCGAAGAGGTATGTACCAACCGCGAGCGCAACAGCCAAATTGACAAGCATTCCGACCACCAGATGGTGAGTAAGTTCTTTCTTTTTCATTGTGCCTTCCCTAACATACAATTAACTCTACCCTGCGGATTCCGTTTTATTACACATGCTCTGCCCCAAAACTCCGCGCACAGCTAAGTTAAATACCCTTTTATCGGTACATCGGCAAAAAGAGCCTTATCAGCACAGAAAATGCGGGCAGAAAACGAAAAAAACCGATAATAACTCCAAGAATCGGCATGAAAAACGGAGAATTGTCATAAAAGGGCGAATTGAAGTCGATTTGAGAGACTATGCCGCTACGTGGATGCTTCCAGGAATAACAGCCTTGCAGGATGCTCAGATTTCCCACCCGCGCGGATGCTCGGAGTGGAAAATCGGCCCAATCCGCACAACAACCCCGTCCGCCTCAGAAACATCTGGCTGCGCCTGTTGTGACCTGCAATCGGCCATACCCGCTTTCCACCTCACCGAGCGTGCAGGTAACGCCTGCAGGGGTTGTCTATTTTGGCAAATTATGGTATAATCATAGTAGAGAAAGTACCTGCAGAAATCAGAATACCAGCTTCGAACCAAGGGAACATACAACTTTGGAGGGATAGATTGCATGGTCGTGAAACGATGTTACATACTTGGCGCAGGATTTTCAAAGGCCTGCGGATTGCCTTTGGCAAGCAAGTTGACTTCCCAAGTATTTGCGCACGCCTACCCTCCCAATTTCTGGCACGCAAAGAATAGAGAAGCTTATCGGAAATATCTGCTCACGCTCTACCCGAATTGTGATCTCGAGAACGATCAGATCGACTTTGAGGACCTCATTACCGTCCTCGAAGAATGGGACGAGTACAGAATAGCGTATGGCGGGAGGGACTCTTCGGTGGCTCACTTGAAAGACGTCTTATTGAAGCACCTGGGACTTTTACTATGTGAAAAGGCCGCTCAAGCTTACTCAAGCTGCGCTCTCGAGCCGGTCAGGGAGTTCTTACTGAAGGTGAGAGAAGAGCGAAGCTCTCTCATCTCATTTAACTGGGACCTCCTCATCGAAATTGCAGCCCACGATTTAGGACTTCTGGTGACATATTCTGACACAGCGGCGGGTGAAATACGACTGGCGAAACCACACGGATCACTTAACCTTGCAGAGGTTAAGAAGGAACGGTACGAACAAATGGAAAGATCCATCAACGTCCATGGTCTGGACATCGAATGGGAACAAGGAGACACGGTGGTCGTGCGAGCGCGTGACCCTCGTGATGCCGCGAACCGAATCGTTTACCCTTTTGAAAATGCTCTACTTGTGGAACCCACTGCCAGAAAATCATACGCCTCGAAATGGATAGAACTGCAGTGGCGCAGGGCACTCGATATAGTAAGAACAGCCGACGAAATAATCGTCATCGGATATTCGCTGCCCGATACAGATATCAGGCCTCGCATTTTGCTACAGCTCGCAGGTCTCGACAGAAATGGACCAATTCAATTGAAACTCATCGATCGAAAAGCCAAAAAAATTCTCGACCGCTATAAACGATTCGTGTCTTTCAGCATTGAGCCCATTGAAGCTCGTTGGGAAGAAGCCAACTCAATATTGGAATCGCGTATCACACGTTAGCCTCACAGGATGGGCAGCTTTCTGCCCATGCAGATGCCCGCATGTTTTAGTCTTTGTTATTTGTCGAGTCGGATTGGTCACTAAGCTGCGGCCAGCCGTCGGGGTCCCATTGCAGGGGACGTACGGCGAGGGTGGCTCTGCCGCGTCGGCTGCCATCGTAATAATGGTAGCTTAGCCAGTGCTTTTCGCCTTGCGAAAAGATGCCGGCGTGGCCGGGGCCGATGAATTGGCCCTTGGTTTCCAGAAACAGGCTTCCGCCTTCAGCAAGCATATTCACGCCATTCTTGTCAATGTATAGGCCGGTGATGTCGGCACTGCGGCCGATGCGGATGTTGTAAGTGCTGTTTACGCCGCGGCAGCACAGACCCCAGTTCACAAACAGGTAGTAGCAGCCTTTGTGATGGTAGATGAAAGGAGCTTCAATGGATTCGTGGTACGCCAGCGAATGGATGGGCGAGTCCGGCGTGATGCGTATTCCGGTGGCTGGGTCGAGCTGAATCAACTTGATGCCGCTCCAAAACGAACCGAACACAAGCCATAAGTTGCCGGGCTGGTCCTGCGCGACGGCGGGGTCGATGGCGTTGAAATCGTCGCGGTCGCCGGATCGGATGACGATGCCATGGTCGGTCCAACGGTAGTCCGGCTCCGCCGGGTCCAGAGTCGGGTTAGTAGCAAGACCTATAGCGGAAGTCTTGGTGCTCCATCTCGAGACGGAGTAGTAGAGCAGGTACCGATCCTTCAGATGGATTACGTCCGGCGCCCAGAAGTAACCTCTGTTGCCGGGCACTGCTTTTGTCGTCCAGGCCGGTGGGCTGGCGAAGACACGCGGACCGGCCTGCCATTCTACCAGATCTTTCGAGCGCCGCGATGCAATCCGGCTGCCTGTGGCAAAAAGCCAATACTCATCTTTGCACTTCACTATGGTGGAAGGGTCATGGACCACCATTCCACGTTCGCGGCGTCGCTCGATGCGGGTGTCGGCTTTGGATTTCCGCTCGGGCTCTGACGCCCGTGCCGCGCCTTGCTCGACGCTGTACCCGGACAATGTCACTGCGAAGCACACGCCCAAGATCATCCGACTCAAGCAGGTAGTAGCACCCACTCTCAATCTCCTATTCCATGCAGTCTCGTAGGACCATCAAGTTCTTGCTGCCCATGCGGACACTCCTGTATCCTATCATGCCATTTTCCTACATACAACTACGAGCTGTTTGCCGAACCATCGCAATGTCGGGATGTGGGAGCAGTTCTCAAGGACATCCATAAGACGAGAATAGACCTGCTGATAGTCGGCACCGAAAAGAAAAGCTGCCAATTTCAAGGGTGCCAGCGGCAAATACGAATAGTCGTAGCTCGATATCTCCAACAGTTCAAACCCGCCGGCCGCGACGAGCCGGCTGAATGACTTTGGGCTCAAAGAATGGACCCTCACACGAGCGCCTTCAATCCTTACTCTATTTTGCTTCAGGGTGCTTGGCAGATTAAATGGGCTCCACATATTTCCATTGGTCAAGATGGCAATTGCATCCGGCTTCAATACCCTGTGGACTTCTCTGACCATTGTTCGCCGACCCAGTCACTGTACAAACAGCATCAGGCCCGATTCAGATCCAACCACAACGAACCAACAATATCCTTGAACAGTTCTACCCCGAAAAGCTTATGAAAATGGTTGAAAAAGCCCTGACATTATCATAATCCAACCGAATTTTTCGGTAAAGGTCAAAATTAGTTATATCCGGCCTTCTTGTTTTTCGCCGTCTCCGCTTCCCTGCCTTCGCAGGGACAAGTTTACACCCGCGAAAGCGGGTGCCGCCTTCGTAAGAAGGTGAGGTGGCGAAAAGAAAGGGACGGTGAAAAACTAAATTCGCCGGATTTGTTAGAGTTGTCCTTAAATCTGAAATCCTGTTTGGTTCCGGCTCGTCCGGGTTAGGATTTAGGATTTAACATACCCCGCGCAGCGAGGTAGCAGGGATGTGCCCTTCCTGGCCCTTAGGGCCGTGGCCCACACAATTGATGATTGATTATTTCTCTGTGTTCTCTGTGCTCTCTCTGGCTAAAACGGAAATTTCACTTGACAGACAACTATCGCCTCTGTATAATATATATCTAACTAAAATGGCAATACTGAGTAGTGAATAGCGTATAGGGGATAGCGGGTAGCGGGCACAGAGCGGCAGAGGCATATATAATTTGAGATTTGAGATTTCAAATTTGAAATTACCGACCCGAATGGGCGGAGAGTCCCACCCAGCTTCCTCTACAAGTGTCGAGAATCCTCTACAAATCGCCCTATTTATGCA
>DAOWID010000261.1 GCA_030641115.1 Planctomycetota bacterium
CTCGGTTTTGTCCTTATTGTCATTCCCGCGCAAGCGGGAATCTCTTTCAAGCCTTTTGGCGTATCCGATCTCCACATCTACTACCCGTGATGCTTCGTACAAAAGTGCACGCCCGGCTTCGATGCCAATCTTCATATCAATCAGCATATCTCGAACCGCTGGGAGCTTTTCGATGGGAACTGAGAACTGGTACCTTGTGGCGGCGTAATCGCGGGCAACGCGAAAAGCAGCCTCAGCTATACCAACCGATTGAGCGGCGATACCTATGCGGGCACCGTTCATCAGGTTCATAACGTATGTCACCAGCCCACGTTGGCGCTCACCGATCAACTGGCACGGGGTACTGTCGAAAAATATTTCACACGTTGGCGAGCCGTGGATACCCAGCTTATCTTCCAGCCGACGAATATGGACAGTGGGACCCTTGTCACAAACGTATAGACTCAGGCCCAAGCCTCCACTTCTGTCTGGCTCACTGCGGGCCAGTACTAAAAGCACGTCACCGCAGCCGTTGGTTATGAAGCGCTTTACGCCGTGCAGGAACCAGTTGTCGTTGTCATCTTGAAATGCACGGAGCTTCACGGACTGCAAGTCGGAGCCGGCGTCCGGCTCGGTTAGGACCATCGCACCGGTCACTTTGCCGGCTGAAAAATTGTATAAGTATTTCTGTTTGATCTCTTCAGATGCGAACGCATTGATTGTCTCTGCGATTCCTTGCAAGCCGAATATGTTCATAAGCGCAGCATCTGCTCGCGAAACAATCTCGATAGCCATGGAGTAGACGACGTTTGGGAAATTCAAGCCGCCAAACCGGTGGGGCAGTGTAAAACCCATGACCTCAGCCTGGCCAAGTTTCTCAAGAGACTCCTGTATTCCCGCAGGGCGTGTCACTGAGCCGTCTTCGTTAAGCGTATTGCCCTGGCGGTCCACGTCTTCTGCTCGCGGAGCGATGAAATCTGCCGCCAGTTGCCCAAGCGTGTCCAGCACCATATCATAAATCAGTATCGCCTCATCAGCGCTAGCTGGCGCATAGTCAAATTCCTCCGGAAACTTGAAGTTTTCCTCACGAATTTCTGCTAATTTGCCAAGGTCTATATGCCTTAGCAAAAATTGCAAATCATCGTTATCTTTGTAGAAATTCGCCATAACCTGTCCTGTGCTTTCCCCGTGTCATTGCGAGGGAACGAAGTGACCGAAGCAATCTCAATTTTTGAATTTTGATTTGTGATTTTCCATTTTGCTTTTTGTATTTTAATCTTTTTCTTTGATGGCTTTTATCATCTTAGGCACAACAACATTTAAGTCCCCGATTATCTTATAATGTGCGACGCCAAATATGGGCGCTTCGGGGTCGTTATTGATTGCGACGATTTTTTGGCTTTGTGATATTCCGGCCTGATGCTGAATTGCACCGCTGATCCCCACCGCTATATACAGGCTGGGCCGTACCGTTGTGCCGGTTTGGCCAACCTGGTGGTCCTTGTCGATGAAGCCCAAGTCAACCGCAGCTCTGCTTGCTGCCGGTGCTCCACCAAGGCAATTTGCCAAATCCCAGACGAGCTTGAAATTTCCCTTGCCGCCCACGCCCGCTCCACCGGCGACAATAATCCTTGCCGCCTTGAGGTTGACCTTCTTCGGGCGCTTGTGTTCGGCAAGAATCTCGAGCGGCAGATCTTCCTGCGTGAGCTTTACGCTCTCTTTTACAATCTCGCCGCGCCGCGTCACGTCTGGTTCCGGCATGGGCATTACACCTTCGCGCACGGTCGCCATTTGTGGCCAGCGGTCGTGATTTATGATGGTGGCGATTATATTTCCGCCGAAGGCTGGCCTTATCTGAAACAGTAGCTTCTTATGCAACTTTCCATCTTTGACGGTCTTGTGGTCGCCGATTTGCAGGTCAGTGCAGTCGGCGGTGAGACCCGCTTTTGCGGCACTCGCAATTCGCGGCGCCAAATCCCGCCCGGTGATAGTTGCTCCATAGAGCACGATCTGCGGCTTATGTTTGTGAATCAGATCAAACATTGCCTTGGCGTAGCTGTTTGTCTGGTAGTCTCGCAGCAAGGGATGCTCAACTACGTACACCTTATCCGCCCCGCAGTGTATTAACCTTGTTGCAAGGTCTTTGACCTTGTCGCCTAAAATGGGCGCAGCTAATTTTACGCCCAGCGTATCAGCCAGGCGTCGGGCTTTGCTCATCAGCTCAATAGGCGTATCTTCCAAGTGTCCCTTGTGTTGCTCGGCAAAGACCCAGACTTCGCCTCTTCTGTTCACGTCAATCATACGAATTCTAACCTCGAAGCTTGGGCGTCCCTGTTCTTGCTTTCACACTTGTACCTGCGTTACCGACCAGCCCCCGCGTTTCAGGACGCGAGTCGGGGCGGCATGCCGGTGCAGGCAAGAAAGCACGCGGGTGATTTTCAGTATCGTCGTCCCCCGCCA
>DAOWID010000154.1 GCA_030641115.1 Planctomycetota bacterium
CGGAATTTTGAGTTGAAAAGACGGCACATTAAAACAAGCTTATGATAAAAACCTTGCGAATAACAAGTATCGTAGCTGCAGTCCTGGCGGGCGTCTTGTTTGTTTTTCCCGTGATTTTTGGGGTCCGCAGCGACCAAGAGGCTGAGCAGTTTCTAAACTCGCCCGGCGTGATAGAGCTGTTCAAGAAGGCCAGAACCAGCAAAACAAAGGCCGGCGCCGGCCAAAGCTCGCCGCTTGTAAACCAGGCAAAGGCCTTTGCTAAGTATTTGAACCCTGACAGACCGAAACCACCGGTTATCCCGGAGGGTACAGGACCCAGAACTCCCGAACCACCGAGGGTTAGGCCCAAGTTTCCGCTTCTCGCTACGGTCGTTCATGAGTCAAATCGTGAACTATCGATAGCGCTTATTAATGAGCCAGGCAAGGGCCCCCGCTGGGTCAGGCAGGGCAGTGAGGTGATGCATCTGATTATTGAGCAGGTAAAAGAGGGTCTGATAGTCTGTCGGGACGGCCAAAAGACCTCCGAGATATTGGTTGAGCCCAGGCCGGCACAGCAGAGCCTTCTCCAGGGCAAATCCTCTGTCTCTGCAAGCCCAAGCGTACAAACCAGCACAGTCCCAGACGCTCAAGCCGGCCCCAAAACCGCTTCAGGGCCTCCACGCAGGGCCGCTCCCCCTATTGCAAGCCACAGGCCACCTGCTCGACCGGCGCGCCCGCAAGGGCGAATGAGCGAAGAAGATAGGGCGGCTATGGAAGCGCTCGGCAACAAGCTGCAAAGCCTGATGAAAGGTTCCAAGTCCGGCAAAACTGGTTCCCCAAAGGATTCTGAAGACATAGCTGCAATGATGGATGCACTCATTTCCGACCTTAAGGCGACCCGCGTAACCGCCGAAGAGGCGAAAAAGCTCGGCGACTTGGGCAAAAAGTTGAAGAATGTTCACCAAGACCCGAATCGAGCCCGAGATGGTAAGATAACAAACCCCAGCAGATCCATCCCCCCAGGAAAGGCGAAATAGTCCCGCAACTTCAGAGCCGTAGGCCCTCAACGCTA
This sequence comes from Planctomycetota bacterium, assembly GCA_030641115.1. Taxonomy (GTDB): domain Bacteria; phylum Planctomycetota; class Phycisphaerae; order Sedimentisphaerales; family Anaerobacaceae; genus DAOWID01. The sequence goes on from DAOWID010000154.1 coordinate 1,052, forward strand.
AGCCGCATTTCTATTTCTCACAGTGTCTTCTTTTCACCACCCAGTCTCCAAAGCCAGAGTCATTGGTATCGATGCCGGTGAAACCTGTCCGCCGCGGCAGATTGGCTTTGCCTGCTCATCCGGCATTCTTCTGGGTTATCAGTGCTGAAATTACTGTTTTTTTGGGCCGAAACAGGGAACTTTTGGGCCTTTTCTATGTCTGATTAAGTGAGTTGAGGCTCGAAAGCCTGCGTTGCAGATTTGCGCCGACATTCGGAGGCAGGAGCTTGTGTGTAAGAGATGGGCCTACCTCAATAGCCTTCAGCCACAATGTCCGGTAAAGATGTGAAGGCATTGTATATATGCCTAACCTGCAATTTTGCAGAACTCATTTTTTTCAAACTATGGAGTAACTTATGATGACCGAACAGCATTCTTCTGGCGGGGGCTGTGGCAAGGCTTTTTTTCTGGCCGTGACTTTATTACTATGCAGTAGCCCTCTCTTGGCCGCGGAGCAGAGCGGTCCTTCTGAGGTGGTGGGGCACATAATTCTTCCCCTAAAGCACATATCGGCAAAGCAGGGCACAGGGTATCTGGCTGAGGCCAAAATTGGCACGGTCTCGCCGCTTCCAGGCGTGAATGCGCTTTTGGTGACAGGTCCGTCGCGAGAGCTGGCCAAAGCCGCTGCTATCTTGCAGCTTATGGATTCCAAGGAGCAATTTGTTATGAGAGCCATTTTCCCCGGCTCAGCAGCCAGGACGCTGCCCTCCAACCAGCAGATAGCAGCAGCAATTGGAGACTTCTCAGTCGGCGACTTCTCTAATCCGCCGGCTGGTAATACTGCGACCAGAGCGATCATTGACATACACAACGATACTGTCGTGCTCGTTGCACCCGTGGGCCAGCTTGAAAGAATTATTGCTGCCATTGAATCCGCCAAGGCTGGACGAAAGCCGGGCAAGCAGGACGTTGTGCCACCGACTGAGCCCAATGAACCGAAGCCCGTCGTGAGCGTACAAGAGCAGGAAGCACCCGATCCGAATGCTGCTAAAGACGTTGAAGCCAAACAGCCCGCTATTCAGCCGGAACCGGGACCAAAACCTGAGCCTAAGATCGAGCCAGGTGTGCCTAAGATCGAGCCGGGTGTGCCTAAGATTGAGCCGGCCCCAAGCGGGGCTGAAGTCGTCCAGCCGACCGCTATGGTCGGACCGTATCGGCCAGGGCCTGTTCAGAACGGGGAAGACACTCTTAAGATGGATCTGCCCGAGAAGATGGATATCGTACTTCTGCTGGGCTTGGTGGGTCAGTATTTAGGCCTGGACTTTCTGTACGACCCGGTCGAGGTCAAGGGAGATGTCACAATCAAGCTTGGCGGTAAGCTTAAAGGGCCTATGAAGGTAAAAGATTTGTATCCTCTGCTTGAATCTGTGCTGAAGTTCAAAGAATTTGTGATGACTCGAAACCCAAGGAGCAATCTTGTAACCATAGTTAAAAAGGACAAGGCACAGGATGTTGACCCGGCATTGCTGAAGGATGACGACCGCATGGTCAAGGTCGGAGACGTGGTTGTAACCCGTGTCTTTAACCTGGAGCACATAGATACTGCCAGTGCGACAAATCTTTTGACCGGCATGAAACTCGGCCAATACATATCGCCGATTGCCGAGACGAAAACGCTTATCATTATCGGATACGCCTACCGTATGCCGCGCATAGAAGAAATCCTGGAGCTCGTGGACAAGCCTGGTGAGAAGAAAAAATTCAGGTTCAGGCCGCTGAAATACACGATGGCAAGAACCCTTGCCGAAAAGGTCAAGACCCTTGCTGAGCAGCTTGGCACCGTATCGGTTAGCATCTCCGCACCGACGTTGACAACGACACCGACAATCACTAAGAGAACGGGAGAGTCTACAGCCGCTTACCAAGCCCGAGTAAGGGCAGCAGCAGCAGCAAGAGCTAGAACCAGGACCACCACAACTCCGCCAACTGCCACACCGACCCAGCCCACTGTGTATCTTGATGCCGACGAGAGAACAAACCGCATTTTGATGATAGGGCTTGACGAGCAATTGGCCCTTGTCGAGGAGCTGATAGACACTCTTGACGTGGAGCAGCAGGATCTGCGGAGTTTGGAATTATACAAAATTGAGCACGTTGACGCCGAGGAGGCAAGGAATAAGCTGCAAGACTTTGGCATAATTGGCGCCAGTGGCGCAACTACTTCGAGAATTACCGGCGGCACCACACCCTCAAGGCCTGGAACTCCGCCCGGCTCTCAAGCGAGCAGGTCTCAACCGCTCAGGTCTGGAGGGACCAGAACAACGGGCACGACGGCAGAGTCTCTCGTGGAAGAGCCGCAGGTGGTGGTAATTGAAACGACCAATTCGCTTTTGGTTAATGGCACGGCTGAGCAGCACGCCCAGATAACTACAATTCTCGGCTATGTGGACAGCAAAACGGACGAAGACGAGATACCTTACAAAATCTATCCGCTCGAAAACTCGTCTCCTGACCATTTGACCCAGTTACTGGAAAAGCTTATTCAGGAAACTGTCACAGATAAAGAGGGCAAGATTGAAAGGGTCGAAAGAAAGCAGGAAGAGCAGATAACCATAGTCCCTGACCCAAATACTTATTCGTTGATCGTCTATGCGAGCAAGAAGAACCAGGAGTGGATAAGCAATCTGATAGACACGCTGGACAAACGCAGACCACAGGTTCTAATTGACATGACGTTGGTGGAGATATCCAAGAGCGACAAATTCGAATATGATCTTGATCTTATTGAGAGTTTCTCCGATTTAACCGAGACTTCCGGGCTGACCGCTCCTTTCCTGGATGTTGGTGCCCCTGTCAACCTGGTCGAAAAATTAACGGGTACCGGTCCATTTGGCAGCCGCCCCGACCGGTTTATCGATTTTCAGGCCGGCGGTGGCATAGGCACTGGTTTCTATGCGGATAGGCACATTAACGCTTTGCTGACCGCGATGCAGACGAAAGATTACGGCAGGATCCTGGCAAAGCCGAAAATCCTCGTCAATGACAATCAGACCGGCACTATCAGCACTACGGATACTACCTATGTTGCCAAGAGATCCTCTGTCCCGGTCAGCACAGGCACAGCAGGCCAACAGACCACCCTTATCGAGACGGCGGTCAGTTTTGAAGCCTATCCGGCCGGGATACAACTTGATATTACTCCTCATATCAGTAAGGGCGATCTGCTTCAGCTTGTGATTGTACTTACCAGGTCGGATTTTGGGACTATCACCGGGGAGAAACCGCCGGATACCACCGAGAGCAATATTACCACCACTGTTACCGTTCCTGACGGCAGCACAATAATCTTAGGCGGTATGCTGAAGCTAAACCAGAGCAAAGGGGGAAGCAAAGTGCCCATACTCGGCGATATACCTTTCGTCGGAGCTCTGTTTAGAAGTGTCAGCAACAGTGACTTGCAAAGGAACCTGTACGTGTTTGTTAAGGCTGAGATCATAAGGCCTACGGATACGGAGACTTTTGCCCAGGATTTGCCGGATTTGGGAAGAATATCCGACAGGAACAGAATGGCCTTTGAGAAATTTGAACAGGAATTCCAGAGCTATCAGAACTTCCCCGGCATAAAGCCCAAACCGGTACAGCCGGTAAAAGTACTTGAGGCACAATAGTAAACCTGTATTTGAACAAGAGCTTTGCAAAAGTTCAGTTTGAAGACGAAGTTGGCACATATATGAAGGATTTATTGATACAAACTGCTAAGCGGACTGGTTTGGTTGATGCTGAGCGATTAGCCAAATTTCTTGAGGAAAACACCGGCCACGAGCGGCTGGATGAACTCTTGCTAAGCTGCCCGTACTTTACGGAAGAAGTGGTTTTGAAACTCTTTGCCGAAGCTCTCGGCTGGGAATTTCTGCCGGAAATACCGCAAAAAGATGTACCTGTGGAGTTCATTGAAGCCGTTCCCGCAACCTACGCTCAGCACCATTATCTTATCGGGATAAGACCGGAAAACGATGACGGCGAGCTTACCGTGGTTTTGTCCAAGCCGTTAGATGCAAATGCTCTGGATAATGTCTCGAAGATGACGGGCCTGTCCGTTAAGCCGGCCGTCTCTACCCGCACTGCCATTACCTCCGTCATAGATGTTGCCTACGAGCAGAAGACAACGGTCATCGAGGAGGTGGCAGAAGAGCTTGACTCGCAGAATATCGAGAGCCTTGTTGACGAGGTTGCCACTTCGGATGACCTGCTCGATGTCGTGAATCGCCCGCCGGTTATTAGACTCGTCAACGATATTCTTTTTCGTGCTCTGCAATTAAGGGCCAGCGACATTCATGTTCACCCATACGAGGGGAAAATTCAGATTCGCTACCGCATTGACGGCATTTTATATGACACTCTGAGTTTGAACAGAAATGTCCTGCCGTTGGTTATCTCTCGTATCAAAGTCATGGCCGGTATGGATATTGCCGAGCGTCGGCTTCCACAGGACGGCAGGTGCAGTGTTCGCCTGGGCCAGCGCGAGGTCGATTTGCGTATCAGCACTGTGCCCACAAGCTACGGCGAACGCAGCGTCTTGCGGCTGCTGGATAAGAGCACCGGCCTTTTCGGCATGCACGAGTTGGGCCTGGGCAAGGATAATTTGAAAAAGTTCGATTCACTCCTATCAAGGTCTCATGGAGTTATCTTCGTAACAGGACCAACGGGCAGCGGAAAAAGCACCACCCTCTACGCCTGCCTCAACAGAATCAATTCAGCCGAGAAAAACGTCATAACCATAGAAGACCCTATCGAATATCAGCTCGAAGGGATCAGTCAGATTCAGGTTGCCGCCAAGAAGGGAATGACCTTCGCCACGTCCCTTCGGCATGTGCTGCGTCAGGACCCGGATGTCATAATGGTCGGCGAAGTCCGGGACATCGAGACCGCCCGTATGGCGATACAATCTTCACTGACGGGCCACTTGGTTTTCAGCACGCTGCACACCAACGATTCGGCCGGAGCGCTAACCAGGCTTCTGGATTTGGGCGTTGAGCCGTATTTGGTCAGTTCATCCTTGATCGCGGTAATAGCACAACGATTAGTGCGAAAGGTATGCCCGCATTGCAAAGAGGCTGCCGAGCCGACGCCTCACGAATTAAGGGAGCTTGGCCTCGGAGATGTGCAAGGGACCGGCTCAGCTAAGGACCGTGCAAAGTTCTTTGTTGGAAGAGGATGCGATAGATGTTTTCAGACCGGCTTTCGTGGCCGAACCGGTATTTATGAAATGATGATCCTTAATGAAGAAATTCAGGAGCTCGTATACAAAAGGGAAACTGCCGGTACAATTAAGAGGGTCGCTCTTGACGCCGGGATGCAGACTTTAAGAATGGATGGGGCCAGAAAAGTACTCGAAGGGATAACGACCATCTCTGAAGTATTGAGGGTGACCCAGACAGACGTTATGTAATTTACTATTGATTATTGACTATTTGCTATCTTGATATGCAAATATCTCATATTAGACATGGATAAAGAGGAACTAAAGCAAAGAACCAAACGGCTTGCACATCGTTGTGTTAAACTGAGCATGGCTTTGCCTGAGAATTATTTGGGTAATCATATTAAAGGTCAATTGATCCGGTGTTCTACTTCGGTCGCTTCGAACTATCGAGCGGCTTGTATAGCTCAATCGAAAGCCAGTTTCATTTCAAAATTGGCAATCGCTGTAGAAGAGGTTGATGAGGCATGCTTCTGGATGGAATTTGTCATAGATGAGCAGCTACTGAATAAAGCAAAGGTTGTCCCGCTGCTTGAGGAGGCAAAAGAATTAACGGCAATTCTTGTGTCTTCTCGAAAAACGGCAAGAAAAATAGTCAATGTTAAATAGCAAATAGTAAATTGAGAATGCCACGATACCATTATATAGCGATCGCAGCAGACGGCAGAAAGGTCAAAGGTGCAGTTGCCGCGGAGACCCCCTACGCCGCGAGAAAACAGCTCCGCAGCCGCAGTATTCACCCAACATCGGTGACCGAGGCAAGCTCCAGAGCCGAAAGTCGAGCTACGTTATTTTCGATATTCGCCAGAACCAGCAAGACCCAAATAATCGAATTTACCAAGCAAATGGCTACGCTGCTTGATTCAGGCATCAAACTGACTGAAGCCCTTTCCGTGCTCGCCTTACAAGTCTCCGAGGTGCGGTTCAAAAACGCCCTTACCGACATCCGCGACCGCGTCATCACCGGCGAGTCCTTCACCGATGCTCTCAAAGATTACAGCGATTATTTTGACGTCATATATGTCAGCATGGTCCGCGTAGGTGAGGTCACGGGCACTTTAGAAAAGAGCCTTTCCACCATCGCCAATTTCATGGAAAAACGTCAGCGGGTCGAATCCAAGGTGATGACGGCGATGATATACCCGATCATTCTGATCTTGTTCTGTCTTGCGGCTATTCTTATTTTGACAACCAAGGTCATCCCGACCATCGGTGAACAGATCGAAAGGGCGGGCCAGGATTTGCCCTGGATCACCAGCCAGTTGATGAATGTAGGCTACGTGCTGACAAGCTGGTGGCTGCTGGTGGTTATTGGGACTGTGTTTGGGATCGTCTGGGGTATCAAGCGATTCTTTAGGACCAGCCGTGGCTCATATTTGCGCGACAGGTTTATCCTCGCTTTGCCGTTGTTTGGCCCTCTCGTGAAACAGCGTGTCGTCGCACGCTTTGCGTCCACGCTTTCGACTCTGCTTGGCTCAGGCCTTGCCATGGCTGAGTCTCTTCGGGTCGTTTCCGAGGTCACAGGCAACAGCCTTATGAAGCGTGCCATCCAGCAGTCACGCGAGAGAATTCTCGCCGGTGCCGATATTGCGACACCATTGAGAGATAGCGGTGTTATCGACCCGGCTATTGCCCACATGGTTGCTGTTGGAGAAAAGAGCGGCGAACTCGAGAAAATGCTCAAGAACATCAGCAACAACCTCGAGGCCTCGACTGACGTAGTTATTGAAAGGCTAAGTGCGGCCATCGAGCCGCTTATCATAATTGTTATGGCCGTAATAATCGGTGTGATTGCTTATGCGACGATATTACCGATTTTGAAGATTTCGGCCGTAGAATTTTAGGCCAAGCACACTGTCATTGATTAGGATAAGAGTCTTGCAGAAGCTCAGTTAGGAGTCTGAATACAGATGGAAAAAAGAAGAATGAAAAACAAGAGAAGCGGTTTTACCATGGTGGAGTTGATGGCCGTGCTCATCATCCTCGGTTTGCTTGCTGCTGTGGTAGTACGTAATTTCGTGGGCCAGACTGACAAAGCCCGGGTTACAACCACAAAGGCCAACCTGAGGCTTCTCCATTCAGCCGTTAACCACTTCAAGATGGACACCGGCCGATTCCCAGACGAAGAAGAAGGCCTCACAGTTCTCATTGTGCCGCCGGACGATGCCGAAAGTTATCCACCCGGCGGATATCTGGAAACCACCGAGTTGCCCCCGGATGGCTGGGGAAATGAGTTTATATACGAGCTTTATCCGGAGAGCGGCAAACCATTTGTAGTCAAGAGTCTTGGCGCCGATGGCGAAGAGGGCGGTGAGGAGTACGATGCCGACTTGCTCAGCACTGATGCATACTAATCTCGTATTGCGTATGGCGTATCGCGCATCGCGCAGGCCGAATTGCCCACGCACAACGCAATACGCATCACGCATGACGAGATGTGCTTTTACACTAATTGAGTTGATAGTGGTGGTCGTGATAATTTCGCTGGTTGTACTTGTAGCGCAGGTGAGGCTTTTCGGAGTGCTAACAAGGAATAGGTTTAAGGCACAGGTGCAGGAGTTTGTCTCGACAATGCGGATGGCTGCCAGAGCCGCAGCTCAGAGCGACAGAAGATACGAAGTCATTATCGATCTGACAGAACAAAGCTATTTGCTTCGCGAGATAACTTCGCCCGATCTATCAGAAGTGCTCCAAGAGGAGATTATTGTCGAAGGTAATCTCGGCAACAACTGCTGGATAGCCTATGTTGAGTTCGATGACGGCGACTACACCAACGAAGGCAGAGCAAAGTTCCGCGCAGGACATGCCGGCTGGCAGTATGGTGGAAAGATCGTTTTGCTCGATGAGAATGAACGGCCGTATTCCGTTGTGGTTGACCGGCTCAATAGAATCATAAAGCTAAAACAAGGTGAGGTGGCACTGCTCGTGCCGAAAGCACAAAGTGAAATACCATTCTAAAACTTGTGACCTGTTGTACGTGGTGCGTGATACGCACCGCGAACCACGCAATACGCAATCCTGCCCTCGAGCAGAGCGAAGGGGCGCGATACACAATACGCAATACGCAATACGCAATACGAGACAGAAAGCGTTCAGCCTGGTAGAAGCTGTGACTGCCGTGATTATATTAGGACTGATAAGTTCAGGCGTATTAGTTGTCATAAACCGCTGCATGACTTCGGCGACAGACTCGGCATTGCGTATGCAGGCCTTCGATGTTGCACGCGAGAATTTGGAAAAGCTCCTCGCCGCAGAGCCGGTCAAAGAGACAGGCGAGTATGGAAGCAGTGATAAGTATCCCGGAATCACGTGGCAGACTACGGTTGAAACGTTCCACGAGCCGGTAAGCTCACGGATGTGGGTCAAGGCCGTCTGCTCAGCCGAGTATACCGACACTGAAGGCCAGACGCAGACCGTTGAACTGATACACTGGCTTACCGATGTGACAAAGCAGCAGCTACTCGAAATCATGAAGGCCAAAGAAGAAGACGAGTTAGCTTCTCAGACCATCGGCACGATCGAGGAGGCTGCTGAATACGCCGGCGTCGACGTGTCGACAATTCAGCAATGGATTGACAACGGCATGCTCACGACCGAGGACGGCTCCTTCGTCAAGGCTAATATTGACCTTTACACGCAAAGTGGCGGCAATCCGAGCCCGGAGGAAATAAGCCAGCAGATACAATCTACCGCAGAGCTGGCAGAGACGACAGAGGATAGCGGGAAAACGGGAACTGATACGGAGGATTGGAAAAATCAGAGGGACCCAACCACAGGTCTAACACATGGAGAGCTTGATGAAATGGATTTCCAGGAAATTCTGGATCTAATAAAGAAAAAAATGGGCAAAGAAATCGACTTCTGATGAGGCGATTTTGAGCAAACAATATGATAAAAGATTCCAGTACATCCGGAGTTAGGCCAGGTTTTTCACTGGCTGAGGTGCTTGCGGCCCTTACGATAAGCGCAATGGTCCTGGCCGCCGTCGTCGCCATCTACAGCCGGGCCCAACATTCAGCAGCCGCAATCGTGCGAAAGCTCGACAGCTCACGACAGTCCGCCGAAGCCCTGCAGGCCATCACCGAAGACCTTGACACGATAACTGTGTCCGGTCCGGATACAAGAATTACCATTGAGAATAAATTTGATAAAGGTATCCCAACCGCTCGGATGACAATTCGAAAATCCGTCTACGACAGGAGGAACCAGGAGCAGACATTTGAACAGATCATTTGGCAGACGAGCTATGACTATGATAGTGACGCCAACGGCCTGGTTCTATATCGCAGTCACACCGGCATGGCATTAGAAGATAAGCTGCTCGACGAGCAAAGAGATAGTTCGGAGAAGGCGTATTCTTTTATCCCAATCTGCGCGGGCATTACCTATTTCAAAATCCAGGTCCCGAGGGGCGAAAATTTTCAAGACAGATGGACAAGCCCTTCGTTACCACCTGGTATTACGGTGACCATGTCGCTTGCAGAGCCTTTCAGAACAGTAAAGGGCACTTTGGACGTGCTGGAGCAAGAAAAAATCACACGGACTATTGCTATTGATAGGACCAGAAAACTCAAATTCCAAATTGTACCGGCTCAAGCCAAAGGCAAGAGTGATGAGCGACTTTTCTAAATATCTGAATAATTGCGGCAGCCGAAACCGGCCGGGCATCGTGTTATTGGTCACATTAGTGCTGTTGGTCGTACTCGCGACACTGGGCTACACCTTGAGCAATCGTGTTACTGCCCAGCGTCACCGTGACCAGTATATCATGGACTACCGCCAGGCGCGATATGCCTGTGACTCAGCGATGAAGTATGCACTCGCACTAACCACATTGGAAGATTTTGACCCACAAGTGATTAGCCGCCCGAATGAACCGGATTTTTCCGATCTATTTATCCTTAGCGAGGTTGAATACAAGGAACTCTTGGACCAGTGGGCTGTCGAATCCGGGGACTCCGGGTTTGGCAGGGCCGATGGTCGTAGCAATACCGCCCCCATCGCAGATTTCGGCGATGCTGATGACATTAACGATGTTAATGACATTGGTCGCAGCGAAACCTGGGCTGCTGACTTTGATAGTGCTTCTTCTCTGAAGGTACGTGGTCCGTATGGTCCACCTTGGCCGTTTGTGACCGAGCCGGTTGAGTTTGAGATTGCCTCTGCCACAGTAACGATTGAAATCGAGGACGAAAATGCAAAATACCCCATCGGTTGGGCACTACTGGCCGACCCGAAGGTGCAGCTTGAAGCTCAGGCAAGCCTCGAAACCTTCTGCGAATGGATGGGGATCGACGGCAGAGAGAATAGCCCCTTGAGACGCCAGTTAGACAGTATAGGTGAAATAAAAACGTTTAAGGTCGAATTCAAGCCGACAACGACGGCCGTAAGAACGCCACCAACGACAAGAAGCGGCAGCGCCGCCACAAGAACTCGCCGGACCCGGATAACCAGAAAAACTGTATCAGCCGCTGACCAGACAGCCAGACAGAACACGGATTTTGCAAAACTTTTTCACAGTTCGCTGCTTGATACCGAGGCCCTTGCCAGGCCAACCATAGAAACCGAAAGCAGAAAAGAATCGGCTCTGAAATATTCGGGAATGTGGGCTTCGACAAAGGTCAACGTAAATACCGCCCCGCGACACGTGCTGGAAGCGGCTTTTACTTTCGGCGGTGACGCCGACAGAATCGCCGAACAAATCATACAGCGAAGGCGCGAACAGCCTTTCACGGATATACAGGACTTAAAAAGATCGCTATTAAGTTATTCTGATTCTATTGCAAAGTGCGAAAAATATATCACGACAGTGAGCAGGTTTTTCACTATTAAAGTGACTGCTGTAAGTGGAGTTGCAAAGGCATCAGCCATTGCTGCGATAACGAAAGATGGGAATAAGATAAAACGAATTGCCGTAATCTCCGGCTGAGTAGTTGTCGTGCGTGATGCGCACTGCGTTTCACATGAGAATGTAGCGCGTCACACAAATGATATTTGTAAGATAGCCTTTGGGAGTTTGTTGAAAGTGAAATCGCAGAATTATTTGGGAATTTATCTTAGCAAAGATAAAGCGACTGTGGTCTGCCTGGGTTCCAAAGGCGGCAGCAGAAATGTTTTGGCTTGCTTTAGCGTCGCTATTGAGGAGCAATCCGAGCAAAATCAGCAAGCCTTGGCGACTCTCATTGCCCAAGGTTGTGCCGAGAGAGAATTGGAATTCTCCGACGCTGCCGTGGCTTTGGATTGCGCATTGTTTATGCAGCATAACGTGCATAGCGACTTTAGCGATCCAAAGCGGGTCGCCGCCACCGTCAGGTTTGACACCGAGGAGGCTCTTGCCACGGATATAAGTGATGTCGCGATAGCCTTCAAAATAGCTTCAAGCGACCAGGACGGCTCGCAGTTAACCGTCTTTACTGCCCAGCAGAAAATACTGTCGGATATCATTCTGTCTTTGCAGAGTCACGATATCGACCCCGTGACAATAGAGCCGGACGTCAATTGTCTCTCAACGTTCATCAGCCGGAATGTATCGTTGCCCGAATCCCAGCAGGGCGCGACTCTATTTGGGCTGCTTTCTCGCCGCCGTGGTTATTTTGCCATTCTTTCAAGATCGCAAGAAGCATCTGCCGTGCGAACGTTCTTGGTCGGCCCAACGCAGGATAGAGAGCAACTACTCACAAGAGAAACGCTTGTAACCACTACCTTAGCCCAGACCGGCGAGCCGATAAGTGCCCTACAAGTCGTCGACTCTTGTAATTCTATTGATAGTCAGCAGCTTGGCAAAAAGCTGGGCCTTGAAGCTGGCACCGTTGATTTGGCTGAGGTCGCCGGGATCGAGCCGCAAAGCCTCACCGATTGCGATGACC
>DAOWID010000279.1 GCA_030641115.1 Planctomycetota bacterium
AGTGAGCTAAAGTGCCTGAAGTGAGCTAAAGTGCCTGAAGTGAGCTAAAGTTGGATTCTGGATGCTCGATTCTGGATGCTCGATGATTGTCATTCCTGCCAAAGCAGGAATCCACAGGCGATATACGCTTCCTTAGCCTGCCCTGAGCCCATTCGACTACGCTCAGGGTAAACTCCGTCGAAGGGAGATACGAGATACGAATTATTATTTTTTCTTGAATATCCAGCTTCAATTGTGTAAATTTCTTATTAACGAGTGAGCGAGTACATCTTGGGGATGTCGTTCGGGATTAGAGCAGCAGTTAAGCTTTTGCGGGTTACTATTTTGATAAACCAGCGGAGGCAATTACAAAAAACATGCAATGAAAAACAAGGGAGAATAAAACATGACCAGGAGACAGTCAAGATTGGATAGTCTTTCCAAAGAGGAACGGCAAGACCTTATTCGAAAGCTTTATGACGCCCAAAACAAAAGATGTTATGTATGCAATAAAGATATCAACCTCTCTGTTCACAAAGTAGATATAGACCATATAAAAGCTTTGGACAAAGATGGTTCTGACGATGAATCCAATTGGGGGCTTACACACGATACCTGCAACAGATCGAAAGGCACAAGAGATTTGCAACTACAACGAATTCTTTATGAGTTTAGAAGTCATGTAGAAAAGTACACTAAAAATGGTGGCACACTGACCTTGAATGAAGCGTTGCAAGAGTTAACTCCCGAACGGAAGAAGGTGGGTTACAAATTTGAGGATAATCAAATCAAGATTTCGTGGACAAATGAAGGAGTACCTGAAACTGAAACCTACTCATTGCTCGAAGAGCCTGGTAAACCACCTGCGAAATCTTTTATGGCCAGAATTCCTTTCATTTGTTTGTTCCACGATCATGAAATAAATCCTCGCTCAATCATAGATCTTGAACCAATGATCGAAGAATTTTACAAAGGTTATGTTCAACTTCAACCAAGTCTGGCTACTTTAACTACAGAGGGGTCAGATGGTAAAGGCAAAATACTTGTCTTCGATGGACAACATAAAGCTGCTGCACAACTTTATGCCAGACGGAAAAGATTGTTCGTGAGGGTTTTCGTAGATTATAATAAGAATAAGCTAAAAGAGACAAATTTCAGGGCGCATACTAAATTAGCACAGGTACATTTCCCTCAACTGATAAATGACCGTGTCGGATCAGATTTATTTACCGAAGAATTTGACAAATTCCGTCTATCTTCAAACCCGAATAAAGATTCTGAGAAAATCTTCTTTCAAAAATATTTGGATAGGTCACTTAAGAGTGAATACATCGGGTATTTCAAAAATAATCTTAGATATGAAGTATTAACGGGCAAAGCAGGAGCAGAGGACAACAAGCTTTTGTCATTCACTGAAACAGTAACGTCAAGAGCTAAGAAATTTCCACTATCATATGATACTTTACAGAAATCATTCTTGCAGCAAATGTTGTTCTTGAGATCGTCCCGTGAGCCAATGGAAGTTACAGAGAAATTTAGAACGCTGGAGCGGGAAAATCTAATTCGAATTATGAATCTGTTCGTGGACGAGATTTTGGCGAAAAATAGATTTGATTTGAATCTCGGTATTTTTCGTTTAGAGGAGCGACTGGCAAATAATCCAGAAAGTATTCCTGATAAGCATCTTAGAGCATATAGGATATGCCGACAATCTGCTATGACGATTTGGGCTCTTGAATTTAAAAGGGCCATAGCAGTACTTTTGAACACGAAACAAAAATATACTGATAGTGCTTGGCCCCAAGATAGACCTTTGTGGGTTGAAATATCACCTCAAGATTGGGATCAGATTCGCAAGATGCTTTGTGCTATACGAGATCACAAAGTTTGGGGTGAACGTACAAATCCAGATATTGTCAATTCATTGAAATCGACAAGACAGAAAGACTGGAAAGAAATTCTATTAAAAGGAAGACTGCCTGGTAGGCAAGAAGAATGTTTACCTCCACTTGATCAGAACTTTATATTCAACAGCGTACAGTTTGGTGTTTAATTAGTTCAAAATTGTAAACAGTCAAGAATTGATGGCTTTTGCGAGTGGGAATATTAGAGACAGCCACCTATTAATGGCTGGAGCGAGTGCACAGAAAACGCTGACTGTTCTTAATAATGATTGAAAGGGAAGGGGCGCTACTATGAAGATTATTTGTATATTGGTGGCTCTAATGACGATGGTCCTTTCCGGGTGTGAACAAAAAAGCGATGTTGAGCCAAATCAAATTGACGTCACTTTTGACAAGGAACTCGACGAGTTCTATCAGAAAGCCATTCGGACTCCCTATCAGATATCCAGCTACTCACCAACTATGGTGAGTATGGTCGATATAGCAAATATTAGGTTGTCACATGCGAATTACAAGTCATCTCAGAAACTTCAAACAGCAATAGATGAGTTTAACAGAAGTAGTACCGACTTGGCTAATAAGATGCTGAACCTTACCATCGTAATAGCAGTACTAACTCTTGTAATGGCATTCCTAACCGTTGTTCAGGTGGCAAAACCCATTTGGCGGGTTCTTTTATGGATGCGTAAAATAGTAGTGAGTTTGGCTCACAGTTGCGTGCAACGCTTTCCGAAGACGGAAACGGTAACAACGCCGCCGGTGAAACAATATGAAGTTAGCAATAAATCAAAGGGCTCTTCAGAAAAGACCCCAAGGGAGGGGCCAGGGGCTGACCAAATGGAAGCTGAGGATTAAAGGGTCAGGATATATTTTGCCATTTTTGGTTTGTGGCCGAGGAGCTCGGTGAAGTGGTGAACTAAAACCGTCTCAATTTCAGTCAGTGTTTTTTCCGGAGATTCGGCGAGCAGTTTCAGATTGGCGAGACAATTCGCTGCCGTTTGGGATAGTCTGACCTTGTCCGGGAAACTTGCTTCGCAATCTCTGCAAATCAGGCCGTTGGCTCAGCTGCTGAAATAAACCTCGTGTTTCTTATTTAGTATGCCCCTTCGGCCCATTCGACTACGCTCTCCTCCACTGCGCTCGGGACAGGCAGGGCAGGCGGGGGTAAAATGTTGGGGGAAGAGTAAAGCAAACTTGGCGTATGCACCCCGGCCCGGAGACCGGGGTAAATATGACAACATCCCCTGCCGCGAGCGGCAGGGCTAAACGGGAAGGAAACGCTTCGCGATATTTCTTAAATAGATTCCTCGACTTTATGAGCAGCCCATTGAATTGCCGCAGTTGTAGCATTTGTAGCAGGTGCCGTTGCGGACCGTAATTGAGCCGCAAACATCGCACGCAGGAGCATCGTCCCCGAAATGCTCAAACTGAGCGTTAAACTGCTGCATAACAGCCGTTTCAGACTCCAGCTCCCCAGACGGAAATCCATCGGCAACGGCTGAACCCATCAGAGATCCAATCCGATTTGCCGGATCGGTAGATATGTCTATCGAGGCCGGAGAGGATTGGTCAGCCAACGGCGTTGAGGCCGCGAAATCCCGTTCCTCGCAGACGACTGTGTTGGCTTTTCCTCCCGCCGTGACTTTAACTTCGGCGATTTTTTTTGCCAGGTCTTTGGTCTTTTCAACCAATTGCCTGGCAGTCGTTGTATTTTCGTTTTCCGTAGTGCTCGGCGTTGTGGCTCTACTGGGCATGTTCCTATCAGCATAGCCGGGTAGGAACTGACAGCCCAGCCAACAGAAAATATAATCAATCAGGCTTTTTGCAAACGGCATATCCTTATTCGACGTCATCCCTGACGGCTCAAATCGGGCGTGACGGAACTTGTCCACCAGTGTGATTAGAGGCACGCCATACTGAAGTGCCATCGATGTAGATGTGCCTATTACGTCCATAAGGCCCCCGATGGTGCTGCCCTCCTTGGCCATAGTGATAAACAGCTCACCAGGCAGACCATCCTCGTATAGCCCCACCGTCAGGTAACCTTCATGGTTTGCGACCGAGAACTTGTGCGTTATGCTCTGGCGGGTATCCGGCAGCCGACGCCTGAATGCGCGAGTCGGCATGGTCGCCTCGGCAGTCGCTTTAGCCCTGGTATCCTTATGCTTCTTGGTGGAAACAGGCTGTAATTTCTTGGAGCCGTCGCGGTAGATCGCCACCGCCTTTAACCCAAGCTTCCAGCCCTGCGTATAGGCCGCAATGATGTCCTCAGTTGTACTTTCCTTTGGCATGTTGATAGTCTTGCTTATGGCGCCGGATATAAACGGCTGGACGGCTGCCATCATCTTTACATGTGCCATATAGTGAATATGCCTCTTGCCGTCACGCGGCTTAAACGCACAGTCAAAGATGGGCAAGTGGTCAGCATTAAGTTTTTCCGCCCCTTCGATAGTCTCATTTCCGTCTATGTAGTCACAAATCGATTTTACATCATTGACGCCGTAGCCGAGCTTTTCGAGGGCCATGGGCACGGTTCTGTTGACGAGCTTGAGCATTCCACCGCCGGCCAGCAATTTGTATTTAACCAGCGCTATGTCAGGCTCAATCCCCGTGGTATCACAATCCATCATAAAGCCGATTGTCCCCGTCGGCGCAAGCACGGTTGCCTGCGAATTGCGAAAGCCGACTCTCGTCCCAGCATCAACAGCCTCATCCCAGGCGTCCTTGGCCGCGTCACACAAATAGCGAGGACAATGAGATTCTGGAATATCGCAGGCATGTTGACGGTGCATATTTATGACCTTGAGCATCGCATCGCGATTCTTCTCAAACTCCTCAAAAGGCTCCTTTATCGAAGCTATCTCTGCGCTGGCCGTGTAAGCCGCTCCCGTCATTATTGCGCTGATTGCGCTGGCCATTGCCCGTGCCTGGTCGGAGTCATAAGCAAGTGCCTGACTCATAACAACGGAGCCAAGATTGGCATAACCCAGGCCAAGCGGGCGAAATCTGTGGCTGTTTATGGCAATCGACTTGTCCGGATAGCTCCCGTTATCTACCAGAATCTCCTGAGCAATGATGAATAATCGAACTGCTTTCTTGAAGCTGTCAATGTCGAACGACCCATCCTCTCTGCGAAACTTCATCAGATTCAGCGAAGCCAAATTGCAGGCCGAATCATCGATAAACATATATTCACTGCATGGGTTCGAAGCGTTGATCGGGCCGGAGGTGGGGCAGGTATGCCAGCGGTTGACCGTGCTGTGATACTGTATGCCTGGATCGCCGCAAATCCTTGTGCCCTCGGCGATTAGCTCCATTAGTTCGGCTGCCGAGTGCTCGTCCATCTTCTCGCCCGTTGTTACAGTGTACGTGGACCAGGTGTCACCTTTTTCCACCGCCTGCATAAACTCATCGGTTACGCGCACGGAAAGATTGGTATTCTGGAACATCACGCTGTCGTATGCCTCGGCGTTGTGGTCGCCGTCGTAGCCTGCCTCAATAAGTGCCCAGGCCTTTTTTTCTTCTTCGGTCTTGCAGGTAATAAATTCCTTAATATCAGGATGGCCGACCTTCAGCGATTGCATCTTTGCAGCCCGGCGGGTCTTTCCGCCCGACTTGATTACCGCTGCTATCTGGTCGTAGACCCTCATAAAACTCAAAGGCCCGGATGGCCTGCCGCCGCCGGAAAGCTTCTCTTTACTGCTTCTCAGTGTTGATAGGTCGGTTCCGGTCCCCGAACCATGCTTGAAAAGCATCGCTTCACTTGTGGCCAGCCGCATTATATCTTCCATCGAGTCCTTAACAGACTGGATGAAACACGCTGATGCCTGCGGATACTCATAGCTGTTTTCACATGCGACAGCTTCTTTGCCCTGTGGGTCCCAGTGGAAATTGTGTTTGCTGCCGCCAATACCGTAGACGTCGAAAAGGCCCACGTTGAACCATACAGGAGAATTAAATGCCCCGCATTGATTGACGCACAGCCAGCTTAGCTCGTTATAGAAAACCTCCGCATCATCGTCAGTGGCGAAGTAGCCGTCCTTTCTGCCACGGTCGGCGATTGTTTTACAGACCCGATGCACAAGCTGCTTTATGGAATGTTCCCGCTGGCCACTCTCGACATCACCATAGAAGTACTTGCTGGCTACAACCTTTGTCGCCAACAGGCTCCACGAGACCGGAACCTCAACATCATCTTGCTCAAAGACTATCTGCCCGTTGTCGCCCGTGATCTTGGCTGAACGCGTTTCCCACTCGAGCTGTTCAAAGGGATGTACGCCGGGGGTCGAGAAGAAGTGCTCTATCCTCAGGCCTCTTGATTCGGGCGCATCTGCAGTCATTTGCGGTTGCTGTTGCTCGGTTCTGAAGGGATTCTGGGGGCTGAACTTGCAAGACATTTACGCGCCTCCGGGCACAAAAGACGAAACCACAATATATAGTAAAATGAGCTCAAATAGAACAACATCTTGTTGGAAAAACAAAGTCTGAACTTAATCGTGATTTGAATTACTGTAAAGACAAAAGTCAGAATTTTCTTTGTAAATTTGCCGGCTTTTTTCTTAGTCCTTGTTGTTACTGAATCTATAAGAGAAAAAATTTTTTTCTGACAACGGAATCTGTTAGAGACCCGTAGCTTCAAGCCAGCGCTGCGCAATCCAGGCGTGCGCCCATACGTGGGGATGCACTGAGTCCAGCGACCATTTCTCTGCCGGCACGTGCTTGATCCGTTCGTCAATCCAGCTTTGCAGCGGCACCAAAACCGCATCGAACTCTCTCGCCAAATCACGAACCGCCTGGACATACTTCTGCAAAGTCTGGAATATTTGATCTCGCCGGTCGTCACAAAACATGAAAGGCTCCATCAACACAAGCCGACAGTTGCACCGTTGCTTCGCACGCGAAAGCAACTGTCGGTATGTCGATTCATATTCAACAGGATACACAGCGGCAGACTGTCTTTCGGGCTCGGCATATTGTCGCCACACGTCGTTTATGCCGATGAGTATGCTCAAGACATCGGGCTCGTGCTTGATGCAGTCGTTTTCCCAGCGGTCCGCCAGGTCCCGGATGGTATTGCCATTGATACCCGTATTTATAACACTGATATCCAGGTGGGGGTACGTTGCCAGAAGGATGTTGCCTACAAAGTGCACGTAGCCGAAGCCAAAGGGTCTGTAAGCCGGATGGTTCCTGTCCGCATCGGTTATGCTGTCGCCGATGAAAACAATGGTCTGATTGGCTCGTAGGTCAATTTTGGACTGCATCCTTCACTCACAATTAGCACTCTGCCACATCTGGGAATGCAGATTTTATCGGGCATGATTGCGGCGGCAAGTATTTTTATTTCATCCCGCCTGTGAGTACAGATACGCGGTGGGCACGTGGGTCTGAATTCCCAGCTTCAGAACAAATAACATCGCTTTGACTTCTACCTTCAGGTTTGTCGGCCCTCCATCACTCGTCGTCCATTGTCCGATGCTCTTGTAGCCAGTAAAACCCCACGAGCTCAAAGTCTGCGAAATCAACGCTGCAATCCCCATTCATATCCC
>DAOWID010000307.1 GCA_030641115.1 Planctomycetota bacterium
AAACGCAGTTTATACCCCCTGAACGGTTACCAAGTTTGAAGGTGCCACCCAAGGGCCCCACTGTGCGAACCCGGACTCGCAGAGCCTGCCGGCAAACAACTCGAAGGCTTGGAAATGAGTCTAAAGCATTATCATCAACAGGATTTCGCTGTGCCGGAAAGATTAGCCACACCCGGCTGAAGACTGAAGACTGAGATTCACTCGCTGCTGAATTGCTTAGCGAACTACCATTCCCAAGATAGCCCCTTGTTACGCAAGATTCCTCAAAGTTGTATCGCCCACCAGGCGATGTAAACATAAGCTTACATCGCTTTGCTGCTGAGCGTGTTTTGGGCCGGAGCTTCAATACGGGCACTTGCCGGCGCGGTCGTAGATTACGCCCTGGTCCTGCGATATCGCCTGTAGTCGATTCCCAAGTCCCTGATTTTGTATCCTATGATTCGCGCGGTAGTCCCCAGTTCGCGGGCCGCTGCGGCGAGATTGCCATTGCAGCGTTTGAGGGCGTCGACGATTATGTCCCGTTCAAACAGATCGGCCCTTTCTTTGAGCGAGCCTGTGCCGATGGTGTCGGATGCGTCTGAGGTCTGGAGTGTGGGAGGTAAATGATGGCCGTGTATGACGTTGTCTGTGCTCAGGAGGACCGCCCTTTCGATGCAATTCTCCAGCTCCCGCACGTTTCCGGGCCAGTGATACGCCACCATCATATTAATTGCCGGGGTGCTGATCCGGCGGACATCTTTGCTCATCTTCATCGAGTATTGCTCAACGAAGAAATCAGCCAGCAGCAGAATATCGTCTTTGCGGTCACGTAACGGCGGCAGAAAGATCGGAAAGACGTTAATCCGATAGTAAAGGTCCTGGCGGAAAGTCCCTTCATCAACCGCCTTTTCCAGATCGCGATTCGTAGCGGTTATAATCCGAGCGTTGGTTTTTAGCGTGCGATTGCTGCCTACCCGCTCGAACCGGCGCTCCTGAAGGACGCGAAGGAGCTTGACCTGCGTAACGGATGAGAAATCTCCTACCTCGTCAAGGAACAGCGTGCCGCCGTTTGCCTCTTCGATACGCCCTTTCCGGCTTTGCAAGGCACCGGTAAAGGCGCCTTTTTCATGTCTGAACAGCTCGCTCTCAAGAAGGTTCTCATTTAACGCAGCACAGTTTATCTTTACAAACGGCCCTTCGTTTCTGGGGCTGGAGTAATGAATTGCGTGGGCGACCAGCTCCTTGCCCGTACCGGATTCGCCGCGAACAAGAACGGTTGTATCGCTGCCGGCGACCTGGTGGATCTGCTGATACACATCCCGCATAGCGCTGGAATTGCCTATTATGTTTTCAGGGCGGAAGCGGTCCTGCAATTCGTGGCGCAGGCGCAAGTTCTCATTCTCAAGCTCCTGTCGCCTAATAGCTACTTCTTGCCGAGCCTTCACATCATTGGCAATCATACTCGCAACGATGGTCAGAACACGCATATCCTGGTCCGGTGATGTTGCCTGATCAAAGAGGCGGTCGATGGAAATCGTCCCAATGACCTTCTGCCCAATCGAAATCGGCACACAAATGAAACTGATTTCCTCTTTCGTGGTGTTCGATCGCTCGAAATGATCGAGAAATAACGGTTCCTCCGATACCTTGGGGACGATCATCGGCTTGCCGGTTTGCATGACCTTTCCGGTCACACCCTCGCCCATGCGATATCGCACCTTACGGCTTTGCTCCGGCGAGAGGTTGTGTGCCACTTCAATCTTAATCTCAGCGCTTTCCGGCGCCGGGAGTGTAACAGTGCCTCTATTCATACCGAGGTCATTGTCAAGGGTGTCCAGGACCTCTGCAAGGGCCTGCTTCTGACGTGTGCCGGCAGTAAGGATTTGGCTGATTTTATACAGGGTCTCCATCTCCCGCACGTGACGCGAGGCCTTTGCCGTCCCCTTTGGCGAATTGTGACTTTTGCCGACCATAGTAAAGAGCTCCTTTCACATTATAATATACGACATAATTGTACGATGTTCAATTAAGTATTACAAATGCGTAGCATAATAAGATCACATATAGGCAGTAATTGCTGTAACTCCTGTATGAACAATATGTTACGGCCTACGCGCAAACACGGTATTTTTGCATCTGCCAAGCCTCATCAACTTCGCGGGTATGGACGAACTCAATACAGATTTGTCGTTTGCAGTCAGAACGCGACATAATTGTCGCGATGAATCCGCCGCTTGAAGAAGCCGCTCAGACGTATCTTCTTGTTAAACAAGCAGTTACGACCAAAATATGTTCCTGGCACGCAAATTGCTCTTTATGGAGGGTGTCAGTAATTGTCTTAATCCAAAGAGAAAGGATGTGTGTGCGGAGAAGAAGATTAGCTGTATAATTCGTTGTATATGTGTGGTGGATCCGCCGGAGTGGGTAAGGATTCGCACGGGACAAAGAGCCAACGTAGTGATCGATTAGAGCTTGAGCGCCAACAGTAAAACTGAAACTACTTTTGAAGGGAACAAGTACAATGGCACCGAAAGATTTTTTTGAGTTTGCGAAGAAGAACAACGCGAATATGGTTGACCTGAAGTTTACTGATTTGCTTGGCACGTGGCAGCATTGTTCTTACCCGATTGAGACGTGGGACGAAGAGACATTCGAAGAAGGTGTGGGCTTCGACGGCTCATCGATTCGTGGCTGGCAGGGGATACACATGTCGGATATGTTAGCTATACCGGACCCGGCCACCGGCGTGATAGACCCATTCTTCAAGGAACCAACCGTCAGCGTTATCGCCGATATCGTAGATCCGATCACAAGGAAAGATTACACACGTGACCCGCGGCACGTCGCACGCAAGGGATCTGCGTATCTGAAAGAGACGGGGATAGCGGACACATGCTATATCGGGCCGGAGCCGGAGTTCTTCATTTTTGACGAGGTCCGTTACGAGCAAAATCAGCATACGGGGATGTACCGGATAGATTCGGTTGAAGGCGCCTGGAATACGGCTCGTTTCGAGGAGCCGAACTTAGGGTATAAGCCGAGCTTTAAGGGTGGTTATTTCCCGGTCAGCCCAACCGACACGTATCACGATCTGCGTGGCGAGATGGTTGCTGAAATGCGAAAGGTAGGTATCGTTGTTGAAGCGCATCATCACGAAGTTGCCACAGCCGGCCAAGCTGAGATCGACATAAAGTTCGACGAGCTGGCCAAGATAGCCGATCAGTTTATGTGGTATAAGTACATCATCAAGAACGTGGCCAGGCGCAACGCCAAGACGGTAACATTTATGCCAAAGCCGATTTTCGACGACAACGGCAGCGGGATGCACAGCCATTTGTCTTTTTGGAAGGACGGCAAGCCGCTGATGGCGGGTAAGGAATATGCAGGCCTCAGTGATCTGGGACTTTATGCAATCGGAGGCATTTTGGCGCATACACCGGCGATACTGGCGTTTGCGGCTCCGACGACCAATTCTTATCGTCGTCTGGTTCCGGGTTTTGAGGCGCCGGTGAACTTGGTTATGAGCGCGCGTAACCGCTCTGCGGCAGTGCGTATTCCGATGTACTCGGCTAATCCGAAGGCCAAGCGTCTCGAGTTCCGGTGTCCGGACCCGACGGCGAACGGATACCTGGCGTGGACGGCGATGCTGATGGCAGCTATTGACGGGATTGAGAACAAGATTGATCCGGGCGAGCCGCTGGATAAGGACATTTACGAGCTTGGGGCGGATGAGCTGGCCAAGTACCGGCATACGCCCGGGTCATTGGCTGAGGCGATTGATGCGCTTGAGAAGGACCACAAGTTTTTGGCTGCCGGGGGCGTGTTCACGGATGATTTGATTGAGACTTGGATTGACTGGAAGCGCCGGGAGGAGCTGGGTCCGCTGGCGCTTCGGCCGCATCCTTATGAGTTCCATTTATATTACGACAGTTGATGTAGGCACAAGCCAGCCATATTTCAAAATGCCAACGTGGCGCCTTTAAGCGCTTGAGGCAAAAGATGTCTGTAACTGCAAGCAATCAGGGTTTGTACGAGGCCCGGCGTGAGCACGAGGCCTCCGGATGTGGGAGAAGACATTTCGGCCCATTACCTGGAGAAGATGTTTGACTGTGTTTGCCTGACAATGGCAGCGACTGCGTTGCGAACAGCATCGGGGCAATTCGATGCTTGGAGTGAAATATTCAGCCGGACCGAAGCGGTTTTCTTGGGAGATCGATGTCCGGCACAACGGCTTTTGCTGTTTTTGCGGCATTTATCCTTGAATTACCGTTGAAGACTACTAAAATCCTGGCACGTATGTTGTGCTGCGTTTTTCGGGGAGAGAAAAAACGCAGAAAGAACTGGAAAATATCGGCAGGAGTTCGGCTCTGGCACGCGAGAAATCCAGAAGCATTCAATATATCAACAAGTTGCGCATTTGCGCTGTCTATGCGGTCGTCGCCGGTCACATTGCGATTTGGACAACCGATCCGCGTGATTTGATGACCGACGCCGGTGATATTGCAGCGCCACTGATTGCGCCGCTGAGCGTCAATTGGTGGATTGGAAAGTGGATACATTTGACGTGCCTGTTTGCAATTCCCGTCTTTGTGATGATAAGCGGGGCGCTGCTCCTCGATGACTCGAGGAACGAATCGGCGTGGTCTTTCTACAAGCGGCGTATGCAGAGAATCGGCATACCGTTGGTATTCTGGACTATCGTCTATCTCATTATCAGAAAAGTGGTTGACGCCGAGGATTTGACGGCGGGGCGTGCGGCGGAACTCATTTTGACGGCGGACCCGTATTATCACTTGTGGTTTCTTTTTATGATACCCGGGCTGTATCTTGTAACGCCGCCTCTTCGCGTCTTCGTAAGGAATTCCACTTCCACCGAAAGAATTCTCCTAATTGCCCTGATATTTGTTCTGGCAAGTGTTTATTCCCCGATCAACAACTTGTTCTTAGGCAATAGACGGTCGATTTTCACTATGTTTATTCCGTACATTGCTTACTACATGGCCGGTTATGAGATCAGGCATATCGATCCCAGGAAGGTTCCGTTTAAGTATCTTGTTGCGGCCGTAATAATCTGCGCCATTTATATAGTCGTGCTTGCGGGGCCGTTTATTGACCTGCTGAGCGTAGGCAAAGCCGGATTTCTTTATGACGGCTTTAGTCCTCCTGTTATCGTAATGGGTATGGGTATTTTTTGGGCGGTTTATCTTATCGACCGCCGGACAAAGCCACTGCGGGGAATCCGCAAGACGGCCGTCGAATGGATGGCTTCGACGACTTTGGGGATATACGTTCTGCACCCTCTGGTGCTTTCGTACATGCGTGACAGATTCAGCGATGAATCGGCAGAAGGAGGTTTTCTGTTCACCATCACAGCCGGGCCGTTAGCGGCATTTATCGCCTGTTATCTCATTGCCTCGCTTATAATAAACATACCATTTCTGCGACGGACGATTACTTGACAGCTAATATTCGAAGTGTTCGGATTGGCTCAGATTAGTACGAGGTGGCCTCAGATGAAAAAGGAAGTGAAGTTAAGCAAGTCGAAATGGCTGGTTGAGCCGGGGTGCGTCGTCCTGGTAACCTCCGGCACTATGGAAAAAGCCAACGTAATGACTTTTAGCTGGCAGACGCCGGTCAACACCGCCGATCCCTGCCTTATACTGTTAGTCATAAGTCACGCTCGATATTCTTACGAGCTGATAAAGCAAAATCGCCAGCTCGTCATCAATGTCCCCGGCGAGCAACTGCTCGAACAGGTTCATTTTGTAGGCGTGGTGACTGGCAGGGAGATAGATAAGTTCAAGGAAAGCGGACTGACTCCGGTGCCGGCCAAAATCGTCGAGCCTCCCTTGATAATCGAGTGTGCCGGGCATCTGGAGTGTCGGGTGGCTGAGATATTCGAGATGCAGACGCATGATTTGCTCATCTGCGAGGTTGTTCGAGCGCTGGCTGAGGAAGATCTATTTGACGGCAAGTGGATCCCGGAGAAGTTCCACACGCTGCACTACCTCCGCGGCAACAAGTACGGGCTGATGACGCGCACAATCCAGGCCGAAGGCAGGAAGTAGCTGCGCCGGGCCGGGCTATTCAACATCAGTATTTGACCCGCATTTCACCAGGTGGAGACTGGACAGAGAAGCAAGGCGAGGATATAATACAGTTTGTGCTTATGGTGGTAACAAGGAGTAAGTTATGTTGGAAGATACTGACCGCCGCGGTTTTTTGAAGAAATCCATCATTGCATCCACGGGTGCCGCGTTGGGTTTGAGCTTTGAAGAGAAGGCCCTGTTGGCACAGGCTGCAAAAAAGCCCGCCGCAGCACCAGGCGGTGCGGTCAAGGGCCTGCCGACCGGAAAGATCGGCAACGTCACGATAAGCAGGATGTTTCCGGGCGGCAATCTGATCAGCGGGTTTGCACACAGCAGAGACCTGATTTATGTATCCTCTCTGCTCAAGAACTACTTCACCGACGAGAAGGTGATTGAGACCTTCGAGATATGCGAAGAGATGGGGATAAATAGCGCCATTTTGAGACTCGACGACCACTGTATCAGGATTATCGACAAGTACTGGAACGATCGGGGCGGCAAGCTGCAGTGGATTGCGCAGGTCAAGATGAAGACAGATGATGTGACCTCCGAGGCCAAAAGGGCCATCGATAATGGGGCCATCGGGGTATATGTGCACGGCGGAGTTGCGGACAAGTTCGTCGAGGGCGGACGCGTGGACCTGCTCGGAAAGGCCGTCGATTTTATCAAGAAGAACGGGGCCATCGCGGGCGTCGGGGCCCACAGCGCCGAAGTGCCTATGGCGTGCGAAAAAGCCGGGATAGGCGTCGATTTCTATATGAAGACTCTGCACAGCCACAACTACTGGTCCGCCAACCGGCAGCCGGAGAATGATAATATCTGGTCGAAGACGCCGGAGAAGACCATCGAGTTTATGAAGAACGTCAAAAAGCCCTGGATCGCCTATAAGGTCATGGCTGCCGGGGCCATTCATCCGAAAGAGGCTTTCAAATATGCTTACGAAGGCGGGGCCGATTTTATCTGCGCAGGAATGTTCGACTTCCAGGTCAGAGAGGATGTGATTATCGCAAAAAATATATTAGCCGGCAAAATCAACCGGCAACGCCCCTGGTGCGCATAACACAAACCGAGCCGAAATTGAGATCTCCGTTTTGCCCTGGCCACAACAATTCGACCCCCAAAAAATCCAATCCACAACGTATGACAATACCTCATCACCCCCCAACCAAAGCCAGATTCACTCAAAACCCGGCGCCACCCCGTAGCATGGGCATCTTGCCCATGTCCCACCTGCTAATCAAACATCTCCACCAGACAACGCCTCTTCATCAACCCCACCGTCTCTCCAAGCGCAACAACTATCTTCTGATAATCCACTATATCATCAAAACGCAGCCCCCCCCGTCGGCCCCAAGACGAAAGTGAGAAATATTGCTCGAACGCCTCACTCGTTTGAATCAATTTTTGAAAAATCCAAAGGGTACAACATCACCGCACCCAAGCCGAGCAGTTTCAGTGTGCAGGGTTAGTCTATATACCAATGTGCTTTCGGTGCCTCGCCTATTTTTTGCGTCCAGCTTAGTGTCACCTCTCTGCCTTCCTTTTCAAATACGACTCTGTCTTTATATATCTTAGCAATGGTGACGCCGTCAATAGTATCTCCTTCATAAACCATTCTGTCGTTTATGACAGCGCACGGACTATCTTCACTGTAAGCGATAGCACTTATAAGTCCTTTCTGTGGGGCCTTGGTTGTGGACGGAGAAGCAGTAGGTGCAATGACATTCTTCCTTGGTTCAAGCTTGACCTTCAAATTTCCGTAATTGCTCCATTGCGCAACCCTATCGTCTCGCATGGAGAACTCTACTGTACTCAGCCCATATCTCCAGACCTCCTCGCCAAGAGCTGGATAGCGGTGGATGGCATCGGGTGTGCCTTGTATTCTAAGAACATCGTCCTTGTGAGAACCCTGGGTAAAATATAATGCCGTCATCCCATTCTTCCCCGGAGGTTCTGTCTGTGTAGCCTTCGTTGGAGGCAGACAAACAGGAGGGTTCTTGGTCGGATTTGCTGCATAGTAGTCGTTAATGAACTCACTAACAAAGTCTTTGACCTTTTCCCTTATGTCCTTGATTCCACTCAACCCAACGACCCCCACCATGCCCCTTGTCCATGAAGAAGCACCGTAACAAATTCTTTTTGGCTCTCTCACTAATAACACGTCTTCACGAAGCTCGACTCCTATTGCTGCTGCAGCAACACGTTCTTCTTTTGACATCGCTACATTCACATTTATGTAAAGCCATGGTGCCCCTGGCGTTGATAGTCCTTCCACAAAAGTAAGCACCTTAATACCGTATTGCCTGAGCTGCGATTCTGTATCGGTCTGAAGGTCTTTTTTCGTCAAACCATATTTCTCTGCCTCTGGTTTAATAAATTCGACCACAACAAGCACGCCCTCCAGCCCTTGCAAAACCTCCTTTTTATTAGCCCATACCCGCTTAGTAGATAACCCTAACTTTTGACGAGCTGTTAGATTGCTGCGAGTATTTTTGTCTTTTGCAGACAGGTCAGTTTCGCCTGTAAGTTGCTGTGAGGCCCACAGCACTCCGCAAGAAACGGCTAATATTCCGGCCAAAATCAAATACTTTTTCGTTTTCATAATATCTCACCTTTCTTCTAAGGCCCCATCTTTCAATTTCATCTCAGCGTTATAGCACGTAAGGCAAATAGCAGAAGGCAGTCTTTTGCAACGCTACGGGACGGGCATCCAGCATCAACGATGTTTTTTACAGAGCATCGCTCACTCCCTTTACTTCCCTACAGGTCATCCCTATAAGTTGGTACATCAACGAATTTATCTTTACTCTGTAAATCCCACTTAACCTCAATTATCAAAGAATCAGGACCGCGCGGAATTAGGCTTTTGGGTATGTATGGCTCACCAATTTGCCAATACCTATTGTCTCCGAGCTGACGGTAAAGGATGGTTTTTGCATGGTACTCATCCTCAATACGTTTGACCAATACTTTAATTGGGTTGTCAAGATTGTCTAAATCGCAGGGACTTTGAGCAAAGCCTGATGGATCACCGCTAAACGCTTCGATCCCTACAAAGATATGCCCAGGCCAAGGTTTAGGAACTCTCCCCTTAGGGATGTAGAACTCAAAATCAGCTTTATCCTCTTCCACCCAGGCATCCCACCTTAACCAATTTACTGTCTGCTTTTTAGCATGTAAGGATATTTTTGTCATATTTCTACTCACTCGTTTTGACTCATAAACGTTCTATACCCCAGCCGAGAAGATTGTAGAATTCATTTTAGCTGTTCAATGTTTCTTTCACAGATAAAGGGCCAATTTT
Source organism: Planctomycetota bacterium (assembly GCA_030641115.1). Lineage (GTDB taxonomy): Bacteria > Planctomycetota > Phycisphaerae > Sedimentisphaerales > Anaerobacaceae > DAOWID01. Next base: position 9,373 of record DAOWID010000307.1, read on the forward strand.
CGCACCACTGTTCAGCAGGGTTATAGTCCATTATGCAACGTTCAAAATTGCAGTCTGGCTTCTTCTGACAAGGTTTATCCTCTATATAACAGTCATCTGCGCCTAAAAGATGCAAGGCCTCATGGAAAATGGTACTTTTACTGTTCAGACTGTAAACAGCGGCCAAGAACGCACACGTCGCTCCCCGCTTGGCGTGGGGTGCTTTCCTTTGGGCAGCGACAGCAATGTGGCTATCTGGGGAACAGTAAACAAGCAGCTTTGCTGGATAGGTCTCCCCAATAAGGTTCGCAATAAAAAAAGCATGGGTCATGGCAGCGTCACATTCACTAAATGTGTACGATTCGTCATACAATCGATCTAATGTCTCATCTACTTTTCTTGCCAGCTTAGGTTCATCACGAAGTCTCTTTATGCTTATCGACAATTTGACTGCTTTTCCCTTCAAGTGTTGAGCCAACTGGTCTAATGCGCCAGCTACGAATTTTTCATCTTCATCAGATGCTGTCGGTTCAAGACAATGCCAATATATGGTAACCATTCCTATTCACTCCTTCTAACTCAGCAACCAATTACGTACACCCACCTATTTTTCTTCTCCATTCTAATTCGTTCATCGATTATATCGCCCCTCCGCCCGGCAAACAAGTCCGCCGTAGGCGGATTTCAAAAACCTACCCTTATTCTCTGTGTTCTCTCTGCCCTCTGTGGCCCCAACACCTCCGCGTAATCCCGCCTAATCCGCGATTAGACTTCCTTCCCGGCCAATTAAATAGAATCTCGCAGCGCAGCGGAAACCCCTTAGGGGCAGCATCCAACTTTAGTTCACTTTAGCTCACTTTAGTTCACTTTAGCTCACTTTATTTACTTTACATCTAACAAATTATGTGGTATAATATACATCTAACAATGAGATAATATGGATTCAATCTTCAGTTCGGAGGGTCAATCATCACCATCAACCGC
>DAOWID010000346.1 GCA_030641115.1 Planctomycetota bacterium
ATTTGTCATTCCTGCACCTGCTTTCTCAGGTGTAAACTTGTCCCCGCGGAAGCGGGGAGCAGGAATCAATCTTTTTCGCCGTAGACCCCTGCTTTGGCTTCCCGCAAGGCGGGGTCCCCCGCAGCGGTGACATTGCCAGTTTCGGCTTTCCGCAACAAATACTAAGTAGAATCCTCAAGTCCAATAATCCCAGTCAAAATCTCAGGCAGCTCACGTTACTGGCGCACTTCTACCGTGAGAAGTAAGACGCTTCTACCTCTAAAAATATTGCAAAAAATGGCATGGTTTAATCCTGGGTGGCAGCCTCAAGCGCAGCTTGGGGATGGCAAAGCTCCAAAAGCGGCGTAACCATCCCCAAATCCTTCGGATTTGAGGCTGCCACGCACTATGGAACCACAAATCAATGTTACCCAGAATCTGAGCTATTTGAACCATGCCCAAAAAATCCATTGCTGCTCGGTAAAAACAACCTTCTTGCGGCTCATCAGGGAAATGAGCCAACTGTTGCCGCAGAGGATAGTGCCCCGAACGGTATTTGTTGAAGTGTTCGGCTATGATTCTCTGATAGCCAAGTAATTATAGGAAGGAATATTCCCGGACTTAGAGCCTATCCGAATAACGCCTCAGCCTTTGTCATGCTGAGCAACGCGAAGCATCTCGCCATAGCAAACCCTTGCACGAACATGCTGTAATCCCTGTAGTGGCCAGATTCTTCGGCTTCGCCTCAGACGGTGTCCTGAGCTTGCCGAAGGAATGACAAGTAATTGCCAAAAGTTATTCGGATAGGCACTTAGTGAAAAAAACCATTACGAGTAATACTCTTGCTCCTATTCAGGGCGAGCTTAATTTGTAGCAATAGCGTGTTCGAGCGTTTCATCACTTTCCACAGGCAGCGTCGCCGGTTCGGCTTTGGGGGCTAACGGCAGAGAGACAGTAAATGTTGTGCCTTTGCCCACCTCACTTTCGACCTCGATTCTACCGCCGTGCATCATCACAATTTTGTTGACAATAGAAAGCCCCAAACCTGTGCCCTGAATTTCTTTGCCGGGCCGGTGTACCCGGTAAAAGCGGTCAAATATTTTTGAAAGGCCCTCCTTGGGTATCCCCATCCCCGTGTCGCTTACTCGTATGACCAATTCTTCACGTTGGCATTGTACGCAAACGGAGATCCTACCACGTTCAGGCGTAAACTTGATCGCATTATTGACCAGGTTCGTTAAGACCTGAATAATCTTATCTCTGTCAAATTTGGCCTTGGGCAAGTCATCGACGATTTCAAGCGACAAATTAAGGCTTTGTTTTTCTGCGGCAGGAGTCATTGTCTGGTGAACTTCTTCAAGAACTTCATGTATATCATTGTCCTGAAGATTCAATCTTATCTCGCCCGCCTCAAGCTTTTGAAAATCTAACACACTATTGATCAGCCGAGCAAGCCGGTCTACGTTTCTCTTTGCGATATCTAAGAATTTCCTCTGTTTGTCACTGATTTGCCCTGCTACACCCTCCAAAACGATGGTAATTGCTTCTTTCATACATCCCAATGGTGTGCGCAGCTCATGTGATACCGTGGATATGAACTGTGATTTCATCTGCATCGTCTCTTTGAGCTTCTGCTCGGCTTTCTTGCGGTCTGTAATGTCATCAATTGCAACGACCGCGTGCTTACAACCATCTATCGTTACTGGAATAGCACTTACACACAGCCATGCAACTTCTTTCTTGTAAGCATCAAGCTCGGGCTGGATATCAACCTTGTGAATAGTCTGCCTTGGCCCTAATGCACTTTCTATGGTGCTTTGGAGCGGACATGCTGCGCAAGCTGGGCTATGCCCGCACCCCTTCTCATCGTGAGTACTGTTGATGCAGCCCAGAGCATTACCGACTCGCAGGTTAATGATTTGTGAGTATTCCTTGCGAACCATTTGCCTGATGGCATCATTGACGCGCTTGACTGTCATATCCTCATCGACCAACAGCATACCGACAGGTATGGCATCAAATATTGCTTCCAGATTCTTTTGCTTTTGGTCGAGCATCTCCTCCAGTTTTCTGTGTTTGAGGGCGTTCTCGATCGTTATTGGAATAGCTTTAAGGTAGGTTCGCCCGGGATCTTTTATCAGATAATCACAGGCACCGGCTTTTAAGGCCTTGACAGCGATTTCTTCGTCACCGGCCCCTGTAGTAAGAATGATTGATGTATCCTTAGCCAGATCGAAGATATCAAAGGCTGTACCGTCTCGGAATGAGTAATCCGCCACTATAACATCAAATTTCTTAGAATCCAGTGTTCTGCGAGCCTCCGAGATCGAACTGACCACCGTGCAGTCATACGCAAGATTCTCTTCTTCAAGGAGCCACTTGAAAGCCATCACGTCAACCTTATCGTCTTCGACCAACAGAATCCTGCATATGTTATTATTCATATACGAAACGTCTCGATACTTTCTTTGGCGACGCAAAGCCCGATTAGGCCCGTGCCCTGCTTGCCCAGTTTCTTTTTGGTGCAGTTTCACGCCTTAGTCAAGGTTCGTTTATTTTCAAGGGCATGTGCAATTTTTTCCACCAACTCCGTGAAGTCAAACGGCTTAGCAACGTAATCCACAACACCGTAGGCCGAAGCTGCAGCTACATCCTCGGCCTCACAACGTGCGGTGACCATTATGACCGGTACGTCTTTCAGGCTTGGGCGCCTTCTGAGATGTTCGAGCATCTCATGGCCGCTCATAACCGGCATATTGGTGTCCAGGAGTATGAGGTCCGGTTTTACACTCGCCGCTTTTTCCAAGGCCTCCTGTCCGTTGGTGGCTGTGATGACCTCATAATGGGACCATTCGAGGCGACATTGAACCGTGGTAATATAATCAGGTTCATCATCGACAACCAATATCAATATCTTAGCCCGTTCTGACTTCTTTTTTGACCCAAATAATTTGAACATCCTACTTTCCTTCTAAGATTCCTACAGTAAACTTGTGAGGTCTTCTTCGTTACAGCCCACTCTAAGAATTTTTATCGACCCAAACGGGCAGCAATATTAGCAAAAGTAGGGCTCACACCGTCATACTACTCATTAAGTCGCCCCAACTGGTCTTCTCTTTCTTTTTCACGCTCGTATGGTATTGAGAGTATCGATCGGTCTTTAATTTCATTGTACGCAGCCATAGCCGCGCTGGGGACCGGTTCTCCCTTGTAGATATGCGGTGACAGCAGCACGACCAATTCGGAATTGTTAGTCACCATAATGCTGTTCTTGAAAAGTCCACCGATAATTGGCAAATCGCCAAGAATTGGAATCTGATCGACCTCTTTGGTGTTTTCCCTTCGCCTCAGACCTCCTATAGCGACGATCTGGCCGTCGTTAAGCAGAAGAGATGTTTGAACTTTTCTGGTGTCCACTACGGGAACCCCATTTCTGCTCTCACTCGTCTTAACATTCTGCTCTATATCAACTGTGAGAAAAATACCATTTCCATCCGTTATGGTTGCACTCACCTGCAAATTCACCCCGACTGGTTTAAACTTTGTGGACGTAAGCGCAGCTGCGCCTCCCATCGAGGTGTCTGAAATCTCTTCGTACGGAATCTCTTCAACAGCTTTGATAGTGGCAGATTGCCCACTTAGGACCATAGCCGTCGGGCTGGCAAGTATCTCAACCTCCTTCTTTTGCTGCAACATGTGAACGACGTTTCTGACCGTGCCGCTGATAAGGGTAAAATCGCCACCGGTGCCTGTGGTAACAAAGGCAGTCGCGTTTCCTATCGTATCGGCACTCTCAGCAGTCGAACGCAGTCTAGACGCCGTGAAATTTTGCCTGTAGCCTATGTCGTAATTCGTATCTGAGAGCAGGTCCCAATTGATACCTATCTCGGTGTCATCCTCGAGCTTAACATCAAGGATAAAGACCTCTACCATAATCTGCTGTGGAGTTTTATCAGCCTTTTTGATCTCGGCCAGAATTTTGGCAAGGTTCTCCTTAGTATCACAAATTATCAACGAATTGCTCTTGGGATTCGACGCTATGCTGCCATACTGGGATACCATTTTATCCAGGACTATTTTGAGATTCGCGGCGTCCAGGAATTTCAGAGTAACAGTTTCGACAAAAAGTCCCGATGTAGGTCTGTCTATCTTTGCAATCTCAGCAAGAATCATGTCAAGATTTCTTTTTGTGTCACAGATGATCAGGGAGTTAGTTCTCTC
>DAOWID010000399.1 GCA_030641115.1 Planctomycetota bacterium
GAGGGAGATTGCGGTCGTGTAAATCAGAGAGATGTTTAGCAGCAGAAGGTGGTTTCGTTAAGGCGTCAGCCTTCTTGCCTTCACCTGTTTGGTTCCGGCTCGACAGGCTTAGGATTTAGTGCTTAGAATTTAGATTCAAAAGGCCTATCTCCAGACTTAAGTGGCGCTGTAGTATTAGTTAAGTCTTCTTTTTTCTGTTTTCGTGGAGGGTTCGGTGCAGGAGATGTCCCACCATAATGATAATGGCCAATAGGACCACAAGCGCGACGGTGGCGTATGGACTGTACGATGCCACCCGGTCATGGAACTGGCGTAGAAAAAAGGCCCAGCCAAAAATCGCTGCATAAGTCCCGGCCAGAACAACCGTCATATTAAGCCAGACTCGCAGCCCCAGCAGAAACCCTATCACGCATCCGACAGCCGGGCCGGTCATCCAGAAAGGAAACCAGACGAAAACAAACAGCCCGATGATACCATACCTTTGGATCTTGTCTTTGTGGGTCTCCGCCGCCTTGTGGACACGCTCGAATGTTTTCTTGAGCCGTTTGATCACCAATAGATGCCGCCAGCTAAACACAAACAAGGGATAGAAAATGAGCACAAATGCCGTTTCGATTATCATACAGATCGGGATGATTGTGCCCTGGCCAAGGCCCGCCGAGTATCCGAAGGCCATACAGGCGGCTCGGCCGAATACGATTCCCGTAGCGGTCATGCCGGTTAGAACGTGGGATTGCTCTGGAGAGAATACCAACTTCACCACAAGCCAGAGAGCGTATATCAATGCCAGAGCGACCCCCATCAGCAAAAGCCGGCCCTCCGAGCTGGCCAGAAGAGTGACCTTTAACTGATTTCTCCGTTCCAAATTCAACCGCCTGGCTGGTTGTCCTGCTTTTTTTCTCATACCTTCAATATCCAATTGTACAGTCAATGACAATCGGCTATTCTAACTGATATCTCCCATTGTTCACAGTCTCAAGAAGTGGCATACTATGACGACCAAAAAGGCCAGCGATGTGATCAAGTCATTCCTGATAACAGTTTCGCTGAAGGTGTACCCGCAGTCGTAAAGAAACAGAGTATTACTGACCAGGATCGGCTGGACTGCTTTGGGCTACTGCCTTCGGTGTGGACTCGCTATGAAGCGGAGAGAATAGAAGCGAACATTCGTAGGAGCAAAGGCATCCAATAATACGTATCCTAAAAAATCATCGCGCTTTCGTGAAAAACTTCTGGAAAAAAGTTGTATTATCAATACCGTGTGGCAGCCTCAATCCGCCATCGGTGGATTGGGGATGGCTACACAGCCGAGACGCTCTCGCCGCCTTTTCAATTCACGCCAGGTAGTAAGGATGATTCCTTCACTCTCGATGAATGCCTTTATATCAGGGTCGGTCAGTAAACGCAGTTCCGCCTCACGGGTTTGGCCCGAGCCGGAAATGTATGAGAATACCTTTGTCTGTACGGTGCAGTGGACAATGATCTGTGTGATGCCGGGTCTCATTTCACGCAGCAATTTAATCAGCTCAGCTTTTCTCTGTTCATAGTCTTTTGCCCTGGTTGGCTGTGTTACAAGGTCATCAATAACCGGAAGCCCAGCGTCCCATACACTCTGGGCGGTAGAGTGCACCAGCGGTCGAAGAAGGCCGACCTCATCGCCGATATGTTGCATGTGTCCCCCAAACATAAGCAGCGGTATTTTCTTTTCGATGCCGATCTTCACATAGCGGTCAATGAATTGTGGATAGAGACACGTACCCATGTGCACGTCTAAATGTGTGGGCTCGATACCCATTGATAAGGCCTTGTCGATTTGAGCACGGATTTCGGTTTCGACTTCATCAGCACTGGCGTGAGAAATAACGTCGGAAACCCTGTGCCACAAGTAACCGTGCGTGTCCACGAGCCCCGGCACAGCCGGTTTGCCGGCGACAGGTCCCCATCGATAATTCTTCCATTCCGACGTATGTGTCAGATGAAGGCCGGCGTCAACCTGCGGATGCGCCTTCAGATAGACTGCGAACTCCGGCACCCAGGAGCACGGCATCATAATGCTCAATGAGGTGGCGACACCGTCTTCGATGGCCTTGATCGCTCCCATGTTTGAATTATGCGACATGCCTACGTCGTCCACGTGGAAAATCACGGCCTTTGTGCCCGACGGCCATCCCAGGCGCTCAGCGTATGTTACTTCTTCGGCATGGCTGACGGCCAAGCTCGGAAAAGCCACAGATAACAGGAGGATGATTTTGACAGCACTGTTCATTAGCATAGGACTTTCTCCTCGATCCGACCTCGTGACGGAATCCGGCTTACTTCATTTCTCAACTTGACTGACGTTTGAAACTGTCATGCTGAGCGCAGCGAAGCATCTGGCCTTAGCAGCATGAAACGGCATTTGGTCGCTGGCCAGATTCTTCGCTGCACTGCGTTTCGCTCAGAATGACATACGATCATACGTTCTTGCAAACAAAAGAATTACGGCTATCGTTGCCGTTAAGTCGGTCAGTTTGAGTTAAGTAAGCTACTGCCTCGTTATCACGGCAACCCAGCCACCTTTATCCGGGGCCCTAATCGTAGCTACTTTTCCACCAGAAAGGGCTTCCTCCTGACCCCACTCGCCAGTCCGGATATCGACCCAGCGAAGTAAAAAAGCAGTCCGCCGCGGCGGATTGGCTTTCAGGTTTAGCCCCACCGACCCACCATCAGTGAAATAGAGGACGTATCGCTTCCCAGGCTCAGCAGCAAGATACGCTTCATCCTCTTTGCGATCACTGAGCAGTTCCGTATGAGGCTCTATGTCCCAGAATTTAATAAACCTCTCAACCTTTCGCGCGGCTTTGATACAAGCTTTTGCCGTGTCGTTCAAACCGATACCACCACCGGGGCGATGAAAACGACAAGAGGCAGAGCCCACAATAAGATTTCTCCAGAAACGCTCGACACCATCCTTGGGAGTCCCTGAGCCCCACGTAGTCTCGCCTGCTGAATAAATTTTTGTGTTGTTAAGTGGACGTGGGTGTCTGCTTGCCTGCTGCACAATCCACTCCAAATTCTTCCACTGACCTTCATTGAAGCTTCTACTGTTGACCTGGGAAATATCAAGAAAGGCGTACACGCCAGGAGCATCCAACGCCTGTCTCAATTTGGCCGAAGTTTGCGGTTTCCAGACATCATCAAACATATCCGTTACATAGATTTCAACGCCCCTCTCAGCAGCCTTGTTCTTTATGAACGTCATCCAGTATTGCCCCCATTTGACCGGAGTGGAAGTCTCGTTATTCATGCAGTAGAGCACATTCGGATATTTCAGACTATACGATAACATCTTGGCGACAAATCTTTCCTGGAAGCCTCGAACAACATCATATTGCTTCTTGTAGCCGCGCATCCCCGGAATGGTACGGAAAAAAGGCTGCCTATCCCTCCACGCAGGGGCAGGATAATCGTTAGCCAGCCCGGATTGTTTATTGGTGTAATTGATGTTGCTATCTGGCCGCCAAGGGCTATTAAGCCAATAATTCTGTGAGTAGTCGAATCTGTCCCAAACTTCTATTTGAATGATGATGTCTCTCTCTTTGCACCATTTCAGACAATTGGAAAATCTATTCCAGTACGTAGTATTCCACTGATTCAAATCGAACTTTCCACTACTGAGCAGCTTATAAGGTTTTAGCTCAAGCCCTTCTCTTTGACTCATAGTATTTCGTACGTAGTTACCACCGACACTGACCATCTCGTCTAAATGCTCTTTAAGGTCTTCCAAAAGAAATATGTGGTCCGTTTTGCTACCTCCCAGTAACAGCACCGGCACGCCCTTATATTGCCAGTAGCGCGGATTCTTTGCGTATGGCCTGATGCAGCTCTCGGTTGACGGCTGACCCGCCTTAGGCTCCGACACAAAAACGACTGAAATGACTATGACACCGAGTACCAATGAACGTTTCACAGCAATGCCTCCATCTCAATAGAACTCATCCAAAAAAGTAAAGCCGATAGTCACGGCATTCATGTCAAACTGGCGCGACTCGCAAGACAAATCTTGCCGATCGATCTCGGCACACCAGCGGATAACCTGCCTATTATACCGATCCACCACTCTTCTGCCAGACAAACTGGATTCCGGTGTATACAGGCAGCAGATAATTGGTATCATGTAGTGACGCATAATGATCTCGAAGTAGTCTCAATAGAAAGGCCATTTCCCATGGAAGAAACGATTAAGCCGGACAAGAAACTCCTTACAAAAACGATTTGGGTTCTTTTGACGATATCTGTTTTCGTTTTGATAGGTGTGTGCGTTATACATCTAATAGCCCATATCGCCGGCGCGGACCCAAGTGTGCCGCCGATTGTCTGGCTCGTTACGGGCGTCGCCATTTTGGCACTGTGGGTCATCGCCTATCCGATTGCAAAACTATGGATACAAAATCTTGCCTATATCATTCGCGAAGATCGTGTCACTATCCAGAAGGGTATTATCAGGAAAACTCAGCAAAATATCCCCTATCGTTCGATTACGGATTTCGTATTGCAGCGGTCTTTATATGACCGGATCTTAGGTATAGGGTGTATCAGGATTCAGACAGCGGGCCAGTCTCAAGCACCTTCCGGTTACGAAGGGAACATGGCTGGACTTATCGAATATGAAAAGCTGCACAACGAGTTGAGAGAAAGGTTGCGCTCATTGCACCCAATTTCTGAATCTCTGACCACCCAAGAGCCCGTTCAAAAATCTGCTGAACAGATATTGGAACAGATACTCCAGGAACTAAAGGCGATCAGAAAAAATACAGAGAAATGAGACCAGCTTAAAAACACCGCAGAGATAGAACATGAGAGCCAAACATGCAATTACAATAGCGATTCTGATATTTCTGACCGCTGCTCTTCCTACAGCCAATCGCACCACACATGGAGCGGAGAGTCTTGATGATTCGATAGACCTGTCTATCGAGGTTCTCCGCGACAAGGTCCGAGGTGGACTTCTCGGCCAAATGCTGGGCAATTTGAATGGCCTTGAACACGAGATGAAATATATTAACGAGCCCGGCAATGTCACGGACTACACCCCTGCCCTTCCGCAAGGGGCTTGGACGGATGATGACACGGACTTGGAGTGGGTCTATATCGTTGCGATGCAACGCCATAACAGGATCATACTTCCGCCACATCTAATCGTGCAGTTATGGAAAGAGCGAATCAACAAACGTATTTGGTGTTCCAATCAGTATGCACGCCAACTGATGGACATCGGCTTCGAACCTCCGCTCACAGGCAACATCGTGCTAAACCCGTGGGCCGATTTCAATATCTCAGGCCAGTTTATATGCGAATCGTTCGGCCTGATCGCGCCCGCCATGCCCCAGACCGCAGCCAAGATTGGGTTGAATTACACCCGCGTTACCATTGACGCTGAGCCTGCCCAGACGACGCAGTTGTTCACGAGCATGATAGCTACGGCCTTTATGACAGAAGATTTGGGCCACATCCTTAATGCCGGCCTGGCCGCCGTCGATCCAGAGTGCACCATCGCAGAAATTGTCAACGATGTCCGGCACTGGCATCGACTCCACCCAAATGATTGGCGCACCACACGCCGTCTTGTTAAGGAAAAATACAGCCGCCATAACGGTGCCATGCGCGATAGAAACGGATATGAGCTCAATACGGCTTCCACGGTTGCCGCCCTGCTCTACGGTAAGGGAGACTTTGTTGCAACTCTGAAGACGGCTTTTAATTTCGGCTGGGACGCCGACAACAACGCCGCTACCGCTGGCACCATCGTTGGCGTCATAAAAGGTTACCGCTGGATGATGAAGCAAAACTGGGATATTGTCGACCGTTACCGTAACACAACAAGGGATGATATGCCCACCGATGAAACAATCACCAGCTTCGCCGACAGACTAATAGATCTGGCCGAGCGAGTAATAACCGAAAGAGCAGGTCAAAGGCGGCATATCAATGGCCAAATCACCTATCGCATACCGGTGGAAAAGCCGGCAAACATACTACCGCTGGCCGACTACGACCATCAGGTTGCCCTATTGCGATCAAAACTCAAATCCCAAATCGAGAAAGCTGTAACCGCCCAGAGTGATGAGCAGCAACTTGCCTTTGCCGCCTACTCGGCAATTTGTCTTGATCTCGCCCAGAGCCTCGCGCAAAAACACCCCGAACGATGGTCCAAAGCTCTGGAAGCACTAAACCACTACCCTAAAGTAGTACAGGTCCTGTTCTTTCACAGTCCTTTCCCCGCGGGCGAGCGACTTCGCAGAAAGGCAATCGCCGCCGGCCTCAAGAACCCACAACGAAAGATCAAGATTTGGTAGTAGTCTGTCAGTATTGGTTTTATGGTTCAGAACCTGCGATAAACTTGTCCTCGTGAAAACGGGGAACCGCAGGCTGAATATTTAGCCCCACGCCTGCCCTGAGC
>DAOWID010000192.1 GCA_030641115.1 Planctomycetota bacterium
GCATTTTTGTGGCTGAAAAGTCCATTTAATCAGCGCAATCTGCGATTTAAGAAATATTCTTCGTGTCTTTGTGGCTAAAAAATCCGTTTAATCAGCGCAATCCGCGATTAATGAACTATTTACGTGCCTATAAGGCACCTCTACAATTGTCGAGAATCCTCTACAAATCGCCCCTATTTATGCAAAACAAACCCAATTTCAGAAACGGCCAAATGAATGTAAGCTTCTTTTATACAACGGATTATGAAAATATTGCCAATTCGACACCTGGTGAAAACAAACCCAAAACAAACCCAATTTGCCAGAGGCTAAAATTGATGCAAAGTGTGTATTTACAAAGGATTATGAAGAAATATGCGGCTAAGGGCTATGAAAAAACAAAGCCAAAACAAACCCAATCAAAGCCAATTTTCACGGGGCCTAAATGAACGCGAACTTCTTTCCAGAAAAAGGGTTATGAAAATGATTCTGAGGATTTTGAGCCTGGTACGTGCCACAGTTCGTTACTACTCTTGCTTTTGCATGTCCGGCAGTTCGAATTTGTAGCCGATCTCTCTCATAGTGTGAATGAACGTGGGATTATGCGGATCGGGTTCTATCTTGTTCCTTAAAGTGGTGATGAAACGATCTATGCTGCGGGGACCAACAAAGCAATCGTAGCCCCAGACTACGTTCAATATTTCATCACGGGTAAGTGCTCGGCCAGGCCTTTTGACAAAAAGCTCCAACAGTTTGAACTCTTTCGGTGAGAGCTTGATTTCGTTTCCTTTGCAAGTGAGTTTTCTGGCTGGAATGTCAAGTCTATAGTCTGCGAACTCGTAAACAACCTGTTCGGCTTGCCTGCTTCGTCTTAAGAATGCTGCTGCCCGTGCAAGAAGCTCCTTTATGCTGAATGGCTTGGTGACATAATCATCCGCGCCCAGATTCAGCCCTAATACTACATCCGACTCCTCGCCCTTGGCGGTCAGCATTATAATGGGCATATTGAGATTTTCCTTGCGGATTAGCCTGCATATTTCATAGCCGTTTATCTTCGGCAGCATGATATCGAGAATGATAAGATCAGGCTTTTTGTTGAGAGCGGTATTCAATCCCTCTTCTCCATCGGCCGCGGTCAGTACACGGTAGCCCTGGAACTCAAAGTTGTCCTTCAAGCCCCGCAGCATGGTCGAGTCGTCTTCAATTATCAAAACTGTGTCCATTTCGTTTGGTTTCAATTCACCGCTGGCAGGCTTATTGTAAAAGTACTTCCCCGGCCGGGTCCACTATCGACAGAAATTGAGCCTTTGTGGGCATCGATGATAAATTTCGCGATGCTAAGGCCCAGTCCACAGCCTTGCGCATGTCGTGACAGGCTGCGGTCAACCTGGTAAAATCTCTTAAATATCTTGTTTAAGGTTCGGCGTGACATGCCTATACCATTGTCAGAAACGCGAAAACAAACTGATCTATCCTGGGCAAAGACTTCTAACTCAATGCGCTTGTCGTCATAGGAATATTTGTAGGCGTTATCCAGCAGATTTACAAGCACGGTCACCATTGCATCATGGTCAGCCGGCACATCGGGCAAATCGGCGCTGATACTCACTCGAAATTCGCATTGGCCCTGACTGAACTCGGTCCTGACTGCCTCAGCGGCGGCGTGGGCAATCGCAGCCGGGCTGGTCCTTACCATATCAACGGCCTGCTTGTTCCGCTCCATCCTTGAAAAGGTAAGGAAACTATCGATCAATCCGCTGAGCCTTTTGTTCTCCTTGCAAATCAACTCCAGATATTCTCTGGCCTGCTTCTGGTCGCCGTAGTTACCCTCCAATAGCGTATCGGCCAGCACGCGCATCGACGCCAGCGGTGTCTTTAGCTCATGTGAGACAGTCGCAATAAAATCGTTCTTTAGCTTATTTAGCCTGATCTGCCTGCCAACCGCTTGTCCTGCAAAACCGCCGGCCGCAAGGATTAAAACAATAACAAGCACCCCAGCCCAAATATACAACGCAATCTGTCTTCTGGCGGTCTTTTCAAAAATGTCATCGCCGCTGAAATAAAGCTCGACCTGCCAATCTGCAAAGTACCCGCCGACCGGCAGTGTCATAAAAGGACGCCCGCGGTGCGGACCGCCCCCAGCAACTACCCGCCCGAGATTGTCAAGTATTCGATATACTACACCAGCGGTAAGCATGAGGTTATATTCATAACGGGAACCAAGAGGTATACCCGGGCGACCTGGGCGCACCAACAGTACAGTCTTGCCGCCCACATCGTGCCTCAGTCCATAGCAGACGGTTTGTTCATCCAATTGCAGTCGTCGAAACTGATCTATCGGCCAGTCCTGAAGCGCCGTTGCTGTTGGAAAACGCTCAGCCATAGGTAGCGAGAGCCCTGCGTCCCCCAATACCTTCGCCGCGGACTGTCCTGCTTCCTCCCAATGCGCCAGTAGAAACGTGTCCCTTGAGAAGGACTGCAGCTCGTCTGAGAACACACCTTCGATGCTTTCCATAATTTCGTCAACTCTGTGGGCCAGGAATATCCTCTGGTCTAAAGGCAAAACGGCGCCGGCTTCGTTCTGTTCGCCGATTATTGCAAGCAGCTTCGATAGCGCTTCTGTGAACGAGCACCGAATCAATCGCTCAACTTCTGCTGGATTCGACCTCACTGATTCCACCAAGAGCAGACGTGCGTTGGCAATAAGCACCAGCGTTGTTGTATCACACGTTTTCTCTTCAGGGCTAAAGGCGACTTTCTTGCACGCTTCTATAGCCTGCTGCATGTCGCCGAGTTTTGTCAGGCATCTGGACCACCCGATCAACGCTGAAAAGCGAACGTAATTATCGTTCGACTGGGCTTTTTCTTGGTAGAGTCTGGCTGCTTCAGCAAATTTTTGTTGTGCGAACTCAAGCTCCCAGGCGTCACTGAACTGCTCGGTGACTTCTGCCGGAACGTTAACATCGGTCGAAACCAGCGGATAGAATCTTTTGCCCTGTTCATCATAGACGATGAGCGAATGATATTTGGCCTTGAATAATTCAGAAAAGACCTCCGATGGAAGGTTATGGTCGATTAGGGTGTCCAGCCGCTCGAAGTGTTCTGACCACTGCCGGTTAGTCTCCTGTGAGGCCTTGGTCAGTTTCTCCTGGTAAACTGCCATAAGCTTTTGGCGAGCTGCCAGTTGTACGTTCTTGACCGCCTGGCTCATGAACCACAGAAGACACACGGTGGGCAGTATCACCGCTATGGCAAGCAGCAATATCACCCACCGCAATTGGCCATAACCGCTACTATTTAGTCTTTTGCTCAGCACAAGTTTTATTGCCTATCATTAAGCTCCGGCAGGAAGTTCTCCATCAGCCACAGCTCGGTATCTCCGCCTTTTGAAGCAGTAAAAGCTATCTTTTTCCCATCCGGCGAGCAGGAAAGATGAGTTGCCTTGGCATCCAACCCTGTTTTTATCTCTTCAGGCTCTCCTCCATCCAGTGAAACCACCCAGATACTTCCCTTTGATGAGTAAACGAGCTTACTACCGTCAGGCGACCAGGCCAGCTCACTATGACTGCTTACATCCTCCACTTTTACCACAATCCTGGGTTCTCCACCTTGCACGGGAATTACCCTGATAGTGTCCTTGGAGAAATAAGCTATCAATTTTCCATCAGGTGACCAATCTATGTATGCTCTACTAACATCGTCTGATTCGGATGTGAGTTTTCTGACATCCCCGCCTCTCGAAGGGATTATATAGATATCCCACACATACTCTCCCTTCGATTTTACATGAGAGCGAACAAAAGCTATCGACTTCCCATCTGGTGACCAGCAGGGATAGCGGTCCTGACCAGGACTTTTAGTCAGCTTTTTAGGTTCACCTCCTTTGACAGGAATCGTATAAATATCCACTTCGAAATCTCTCTTATTATCCCTAAAAACCCTTTTTGCTCCAGAAAATGTTATCTTTTTCCCATCTGGGGAAACAGCGTTTCCCCCTCCTGGCATAGCCTCATAAAACTCGGAATCTGCATGGAGAGGACCTTTGGATACTTCACCTCCCTCGGCAGGGACAGAAGCTATTCCTCCCCGGCCCCACCTGAAGTAAATCCTTTTCCCATCGGGCGACCACGTGGGCTCAATTGGATAGCTTGGCGGGGTAATCTGAGTTGCATTACCGCCGGATGCAGGTACTGTATAGATGGCCAAATGCGCAGGATCCGTCAATAAGAGTCCAATCTTGTTATCGGGCGTCCACCCTGCCAAGATGTCAAACGTTTCAAGAGGAAGCTCTATTTGTGTGGGAGATGCTTGAGGATTAGCAGTCTCTGATACCGGAACTATACATATTTCCTTACTCGTACTATCCCCCCCAGCCTTTCGAGTAAAAGCGATCATCCTTCCATCTGGTGACCATACAGGTCCTGTCGCTCTGCCTGGCAGGTCACTAACCTGAATAGGTTTACCACCAGTTGCGGGGATTACCCATACATCACTTTTAGGGATTTCTGTTTTTTGTGGCTTTGGTTTGACATAGGCAATTTTTTTCCCATCAGGAGAGAAGCACGGCTGTGTGCCGCCGTCCTCGGTGAGCTGGTTGAAATCACTACCTTCAACAGGGCCCGTGAATATCTGGATTTTTTCTTCTTCTTTGGAAGCAAAGGCCACTATCTTTCCGTCTGGTGATAGGCTGAGACGATAATCGTAGTAGCCAATCCCAGTCCGCTTCTTATTTAAAGAGATCCTTTTAACCTTTCCCCGTGAAGAAGGAACGATACAAATTCCATATACATCAACGGTGTTGTAGGCTATCGATTTACCATCTTCAGACCAGCTCATGCCAAAACGCCATGCTCCTTCTGTCCCCGGCAGCTTAAAAGGCTCACCTGCAATATCAGGACTTACCTTACCGTGCACCGGGACTACCCAAATGCCGCCTCTATAGACGAAGGCGAGTTTCTTTCCATCTGGAGAGAGCACACCATTACCCGGCTTCGTCGGAATCCGAATCTTTCTGAAGGTTGGCTTGTGAGCGACTTTTTCCAACGCTCTGGAAAGCTTAGCAATCCTCTCCTTAGCTATTGCAACTTCCCCTTGTTGCTCAGGATATTGGTCCACTACTTTCTGATAAGCATTGATAGCTTCATTCAGCCCTAATTTTTCTTTACACAATCCAATATGCAGCAGTGCCTTTGCCGCAATCGCACGGCTCTTGGGAAAGTCTTTAAGGATACGCTCGTAAACCTGGATTGCTGCGTCGAGGTCGCCCTTGACCTCTTCGGTGTACAGGCCTTCCTGCAGCAGAACACTTGCAGTTTTGGCCCCGCTGCTTCGATTTGCGAAGCAAAACGGCGGGGCGGCTGAGGCAAGCAAACCAACCGCCAGCAAAAAGATGATTGTGATGCTTTTGGACCTTTCCATAATCGTGCTCCTTTCAAATAGAGTAACAAAAAACGGTTAATTTAACAGGAGCAATTATGCCGACGATGTGTTACCATTTTGTTACGGTTCTGTCCTTTTTTGGTGATTTTTTGAATTTCTTCTCTGCCCCCAACAGAGATGAAATATCAGTTTGACAAGTGGCAAGCTGACGTGTTATATTGCAAGAAATCATGAAGGGCTGCTCTACTGCTGGGTGCGTTGCCCGGGCCAGAAGCGGCACTACATTCGTACTGTTTAGGACTTAGAGCTATGATTAGTCTTCGTAAAATCACTGTTTTATTTGCTTCGGTGTTACTCATACTGGCGGCAACCACAGGCCATAAGTCGGCGATGGGTGCCGAAAAGAAGCAGACTGCCAATGTGTTGCTCGTCACCGGAATCGACCATCCTGCGCACAACTGGCGGCAGACCGCTCCTGCGCTGGCAAAGGTACTGCGAACGGATCCGCGTATGCAGGTTCGCGTGGTGGAAGACCCGCACTTTCTTGATTCGTCGGCGGTGCACCGTTACGATGTGGTCGTGCTGCATTTTATGAGTTGGGAGCAACCCACGCCAGGAGCCAAAGCGCGGGCCAATCTGCGTGAATATGTACACGGCGGCAAGGGGTTGTTCATCGTCCATTTTGGCTGTGGCGCCTTCCGGGATTGGCCGGAGTTTGGGAATCTGGCAGGCCGCGTCTGGGACCCGAAGAAAAGGGCCCATGATCCCCACGGACGTTTCCGGGTTAATATCACTGATGTGGACCATCCAATCACGCGAGGGATGCAGGCCTTTGAGACTGGTGATGAACTGTACACGTGCCTGGCGGGTGATCTGCCTGTGGATGTGCTGGCGACAGCACGCTCGAAGGTGGACGGCAAGATCTACCCGATGGCGTTCGTGCTGAATTATGGCAAGGGCCGTGTGTTTCACAACGCACTGGGCCACGATGTCAAGGCCATTACGAACCCGAAAGCCGCGGAGCTTTTCCGTCGAGGTTGTGCCTGGGCGGCAGGTCTGGCGGTTGTGCCAAGCTCTGCGGAACAAACAGCTACTAAAGAGTAGATTGTTTGAGTCTCTTGTCAACGATATGTGAGCCATGAGAAAAGGAGTCCTGCAAAATTGAGATTAGGCATGCTTTGAAAAGGAAACATCCGCTGTTTGATTTAATTAGAAGGAGAAACTGTAATGAAAACGGGATTCAATATGTTATTGTGGACGACCCACGTCACCGATGAGCACCTGCCGCTATTGAAAACGCTTAAGGAGACAGGCTATGACGGCGTCGAGATACCCGTCTTCGAAGGAGACGCCGCACACTTTGAAAAAGTTGGCAA
>DAOWID010000417.1 GCA_030641115.1 Planctomycetota bacterium
ATCATTGTCACCGTCCAGGTCACCGGCTAAGCCGCTTTTGGTATTAAGCCATTGTTCGGCGAACCTGGCAAAGTCATCAAACTCAACTACGCACAACGGCCCGCCCGCCCAGAAGCCGCCAAGCAGCTCGTATTTGCCGCCGCTCGCCCAGTCCGCATCCGGCTGACCGATAGTGCCCGTAAGCACGTATGGCCCACCACTGCTTTGCCCGCCGCCGCTGTCAATTGTGTACCAGGTCAACTGATAAGGCCCGCCAGTTTGGGCTGGCGCCGACGAGATAAGAAAAACAGTAGAAAGCAGCATGATCCATCGCACTATTGCATTCTTCATTTTCCGCCTCCTTTTAGCTGCACAACGATTGTGGCAATTGAACTCTCCAGCGCGGCCAAGCGGCCTTCTAACTTGTCATTCTGCTGCTTTAATGTGTCAATCACACCGTCTTTTTCTGTATTCTGTCTTTGGAGCTCATTGACTTCTATCTTGAGTGCCTTGACGGCTTCAACAAGAAGCGGCGCCAACATCCCGTAGTCCATGCCGCTCGCGTCTATGCCGTTTTCTTCGTACTCCACTATCTCCGGCAGCACCTCTCCGACCTCTTCAGCGATCATACCCACATCGTGACCTCCGCCGTGCTCGGCGTCCCAATTGAAATAGATGCCCCGCAACTTCATAACCTTGCTCAGTGCATCATCGATGACCCGAACATCGCTCTTCCATCGGATAGAAGAGGCGGCGCCGTAATTTGTACCAGGACCTCCGGCGTAAAAGTCATACGCTCTGCCCCAACCTACGACGCCCACGCCAGTGCTGCCTCTGGACTCGCCGTAGACGCCATAGCCAGAGCCGAAAATGGCATACCCGTAGACGCCCCGGCCAGTGCTGCCATTGGCCTGAAAGTAGCCGCCGTAGTTGGTTACATCTCCGGTATTATAGGCATAGCCGTAGACGCCCCTGCCAGAGCTGCCCGAGGCCCTGCCGCAGACGCCCTCGCCGTCGCTGCCCGAGGCGAAGCCTTCGACACCCCGGTCGCTAGCAGTGGCGTAGATGCCAGTGCCATCCTCGCCTCCGGCCGAAAAGTATCCGCCGTAGTTGCTTACCCCGTAACCTGTCGCCGTGGCCCGGCCGTAGACGGCCCGGCCTTTAGCGCCAGAGGCTAGGAAGTACCCGCCGTAGTTCCTAACATTATCCCCACCGGCACTGGCCGTACCATAAACGCCAATCCCAGTAGTTCCGGAGGCCCAGCCGTATACCCCACGACCGGCAGGAGCCTTGGCTACAAAATGACCGCCATATTGGATTAAGGCCGGATGGAATGGATCGGGACTGGTATTCGACGCTAATCCATAGACTCCACAGCCTGCGGGGGCCTTTGCCTCAAAATAGCCGCCATATTGGCCCAACCATGCTCCAGGTGGGGACCCGTAGGGCAACGGGTTGGTATTCGACGCGGTACCAACAATGCCTCGGCCGAACTGACCCGCGGCTGAAAACATGCCACCAAAGTTGAGAAAGAGGAGTGCCGGATTGTCGGCACGGCCTATCACGGCGGGCCCCTGAGGGTGCTGCCCAGAAAGCATCAAAGCCTTTATCGTGCCGTTAACACTAAGCTTCGCATCAGGAGTAGTCGTCCCGATGCCGACGTTGCCGGCATTGTCCACAAATATCCCACGGGTTTGTAGTGAGTATGGAACCGGCCTTATTTCCTGGCGAGGAACAAGCGTATTGGGGTCGCTGCCGTCGCCATGCGCAACCGTCGTCTCCAGCCACACCGCACTGCCGTCAAACGCATCGCTTCCGAAATCCAATGCTATCGCAAATTGACCATCGATCACATCAAGGTCGTCTATATCAATCGTGCTTCCCAACTGGTTTCCATCAGATGGGGAATCATAAAGTTCGAATACAAAGTCATAGAGCCCATCCGCCGGGCTTCCGGCATCGTTGAGGCTGCCTTGGTACGTAAACGATGTGCCCATTTCTGCATGTACAACCGTGATATGTACGGAATCTAAGACTGATGTAAGCGTGGCATCATAAAGTTTCACATCAGTATCACCGAGCTCTTGCGCCTGATATTGGAACACAAAATGGACTCCTGGAGACGGAGCCGGGGATGTACCTGCAGCCTGAACATAATAGCCATAGAACGCAGGCACATTATATTCGGTCACATCAGCAAGGTCTCCGGCCTCAAGCAGAGCCTGCTGATGTGAGAAACTGCCAAGTGCTATCCCGTCATCGAATCCCAAATATGCGTAATGCGGATTGGAGTCGTCTGACACCACCTCCACCGTGCACACCTGGCCAACCTTTAGAATAACTGCCTCCGCTGCCCCTCCGTTCACGGTTAGCGATTGATCGCCCGAGGCCACCGACGCCGACAAGACCATCAAGCCCACCATCAAAATCGATACTGTTGCCAAAATTGCGTTTTTCATCGTCTTCTCCCTTCAAACCTTGTCCCCGCTTACGCGGGGAACTGTTAATATTTCCCGGCACGCCCCGTGCACACCGATACCTGGCCACAAAAACCTGCAAAAACCCTCACAAACCCGAATACACCTTCATTACTCCGTTAACACCGCACACCTCCAACAATCCTACCCATCGTCCCATAAGTATACAATTTTAGCACGTCTTGGTCAACGAGAATCTTCCCAAAATTTGATGTGGATTCCCCCCCCCTATCTGTCGTCCGTCCTCCCTCACCATTCAACTATCGAAGATCCGCCGTCTTTTGGCGGATTCACCTTTCACGAACAAACTGCCCCTGTCCTCTCTCTGCCCCGAATAATCCGTGCAGCCTGTGGCTGTTTTTTCTTCGTGCCAATTCGTGGTTAATATCTCTATGTGTCTTTTGTGCCTTTTCGCGGCCATTTCAAAACAATGTAAACCCGTGTGAATCCGTGTCCAATTCTTCTTCGTGCCAATTCGTGTCAATTCGTGGCTATATCTGTCTGTGTTCATCCGTGAAATCTGTGGCTAAGATTCGTGTCAACTTGTCCCTTCTTCGTGCCAATTCGTGTTAATTCGTGGCTAAATCTGTAAAACTTGTCCTGAGCGCACCTGCTCTGAGCAATGTCGAAGGAGCCGAACGGATCCGTGGTTGCCTTCGCCCCTTAGTGGCAATACTCTCTTTAGTCTTTTCTCTGTGTTCTCTGTCCCCTCTGTGCCAAATTATTATTGCCGCAAAAAAGCTCAAAAGGAAAAAGATATATTTTCTGGGCTTCTTTGTGCCTTTTCGTGGCTATATTTTTCTGCGTAACCCGTGATTAAAAATTTCACTTGACACACAACAATGCCTGATGTATAATATATATCTAACTAAATTAAATAAAATCACAATGGAGAATGGCAAATCGTCAGTATCACGTATCCGCTGTCTTCCACCGGAGCAAATATCGCAGATCCGCCGTCTTCAGGCGGAGCGGACCAAAAGGATATCTGTACAAATGATTGACCAACAAAGAAATACGACTTCTGTGTTCTCCGCGCTCTTCGCGATCTCTGCGCTTAATGACAAATCCAGGCTAATCGGCAGAGAATCCAGTTATTTACGTGCCTATAAGGCACCTCTACAATTGTCGAGAATCCTCTACAAATCAGCCCTTTTTATGCAAAACAAACCCAATTTCAAAATAGGCAAAATG
>DAOWID010000171.1 GCA_030641115.1 Planctomycetota bacterium
GACATTTTTTCTCCTTTCTTCTTGATAGTTCTTCTGCGTTAGACTATGCTAATTAGCGTGGTCTAAACAAACAGAGCTATTTCTCGCTCAATCGGAACAAAAAGACCCAGTTGATTTACCTGGGCAAAAAGAGGCAAGCAAAAGCAAAGGAATACTCAGACAATTACAAGAAACTTCGCGCTATTGTTGAGGAAATGACTATGATCAATATGACATTGTTAAAGAAGAACGCCTGCCTTTAGCACACAATAAGGCAGCGAGAACTTGTGACTGTCGAGTTGAGTAAGTAAACGCTTTTTCTGACTCCATAAGAGCCCTTGACCGGTCGGCCTATTGCTTTCGTGTTGAGAATTTAAATACGGTCGTGGTATCGTATTTCTCACCGGGTCGCAGGACAACAGACGGGAAATGCGGCTTGTTGGGCGAGTCAGGAAAGTGCTGAGTCTCAAGACAGAAACCATAGTGCCTTTCATAAATCTTGCCGCGTTTACCCTTGATCGCTCGCATGCCGTTTGCCGTGTAGAACTGCATGCCGGGCTCCGTTGTGTATACTTCCATAACCCGCCCGCTCTTCGGTTCGTATACGCACGCTGCGAGCGCGAGCGAACCGAGTGAGCCATTTAGCACGTAGTTGTGGTCGTAGCCGCGCGTTTGGGTCAATGCATCGATCCTCGCTCCGATTGTTTGTGGCTGTGTGAAGTCCAAAGCAGTGCCCTTTACGCTGTGGATTTCGCCGGTCGGAATAAGCGCTTTGTCGGCAGGCGTATAGAAGCTGGCATTGATCATTACCTCATGGCCCAGAATGTCACCGTTGCCCGCGCCCGCAAGGTTGAAGTAGCTGTGATTGGTTAGGTTGACGATGGTGGGCTTGTCGGTTGTGCCTTCGTAGTTGATTTTCAACTCATTGTTGTTTGTCAGCGCATAGGTCACGGTGCAATCGAGATTGCCGGCAAAGCCCTCTTCGCCATCCTTGCTGAGGTAGCCGAATTGAACGCCCACCTCTTGGTCGTTTCGGAAGCTGTGGCCTTTCCACATTACCTTATCGAATCTCTTTTTTCTGCCGCCGTGAATGTGATTCTTGCCGGCATTCGCCGTTAGCTCGTATTCGACGCCATCGAGGGTGAACTTAGCATTAGCGATGCGGTTTGCATAGCGCCCGACGGTGGCACCAAATAATGGATTCCTCTTGATGTACGAGTCCAAGTCATCGAACCCAAGCGTAATGTCGGCCAATTTGCCGTTACGATCCGGCACTTCAAGTGACACCAATATAGCTCCGTAGTCGATAACGCTCGCGTGCAATCCATTGGCATTTGTGAGCTGGTAGATAGTCACTTCGTGACCGTCCGGTGTTCGGCCAAAAGACTCTTGTCTCACGTCCAAAATGCCGGTGCTCTTCGGGGATGTTTGACCAGGCGACGTCGAAAAAATCATCGAGCCTACCAGCAACATACACAAACAGAATCTGCAAATAGTCATGAGTAAGTCCTTCATATCGAGTTTGGTAGCGCCGTTTCTAAAAAGGAAATGTCAGTTTTTGTCATTCCCGCACCTGCCTTCGCAGGTGTAAACTTGTCCCCGCGAAAGCGGGGAGCGGCAATCCAGGCCTGATATCTTCTGGATTCCGGGTCAAGCCCGGAATGACAAGACCCAAAAGTCACACTAATTTATTTGAAACGGCAGTAGCAACTGGATGATGCCGGGCGTATTAAAAATGATCAATTCCATTTTAGGCCGCTTCAACAGACACTCAGATTCACGTCGGGATATGATACGTGGATCAGCCAAGCAACGCAAGTTCTTACCAAGCAGATTACCACGTCACAAAGGAACTCCGGCACAACCGCGTGGGGTGGCAGTACTACAAGAATTCGGACACGAAGGCTTTGTGCATTGGCCCAAGTGGTCTCTCGGACGATGGTAATGCTGAGTTATTCATTGGAAAACTAATGTTCTGTAACAACTCAAAATGGCCAGTGTCATTGCGAGCGAAGCGAAGCAATCTCTAACTCTAACAACATGAACATGAGATTGCCACTGCCTGCAAGGCAAGCCTCGCAATGACAACCATGCAAATCACATGTTACAGACTACTGGCAGACGAACTACTGAGACGAGAGCTGCCCTTACCTATTGATGAGCTAAGGTACGTTGTGGATCGGTGGCGAACGGGCTATAATCACTATCAACCGCATAGCCCCCTTGGATACTTAGTGCCTATCCGAATAACCTTTGGCGATTACCTGTCATTCTGAGGCGAAGCCGAAGAATCTGGCCGGTGCAGGGATTACAGCACGTTCGCGCCAGGATTTCCTATGGCGAGATGCTTCGCGTTGCTCAGCATGACAAA
>DAOWID010000201.1 GCA_030641115.1 Planctomycetota bacterium
ATACGTTCTTTTGCATCCCGGAAGGAGCAAGAAAACACAGCATTGGAGGCATGGATAAAATGGCACGTATTTAGGGGCATCTGGGCGCGGGTCAGTGTGTCCCCCTCACGGCCTGATTGGCTGGTGGGACTGGTTCAAAAAGCACTGCTCCGTTATGGTTATTCCCTTGGTTCGTTCTTGCGCGGCAGTTCGGCGATTTCGCCGTGGCCTCGATCAACTGCAATGGCAAGAGGTGTCGTCTCCGTTTCGTGCCTCAGGGCGCTACTTCTGCGTTCCCTCGGATCGCCTCACGACGGTGACTTCAAGAGCGTCACGCTTGGCCCAGGGCAGATCGATGTCGAACCATTCCGTTGTGCTTTTGTACTTCGAACGGACGTGCTTCAGGTAGTCGGCCATACCGCGTGCGCCATAGCCTGCGTTGTCGGCCACCACGATCGCACCATCTTCGAGCTTGTCTTCGAGGCCGATGAAGCATGCGTGGTAGTTCCGCGGGAGACAGTCGAGGAGGACCAAGTCGATCGGCCCTTTCAGCTCTTTGACGAGCTTCCGGGCGTCTCCCACCCGGACGGTCACGTAGTCCGCAAGGCCAGCCTTCTGGATATTGGCCTCCGCCTCACGGGCCAAGTTAGGAACGATCTCGATGGTGGTGAGCTTGCCCCTGCCGGCGGCTTTCAGTTCACGGGCAATCCACAGCGACGCATAGCCGATTGCCGTTCCGCACTCCACCACGGCGCGTGGCTTCGCCTGGCGGAGCAGCTCCGCCAATCGTTGAGCCTTCTCAGGGGCAAGGAGGCGGATTTCCCGTTCGATACAGGACTTCTCCAGCTCGTCAATAACTGCCTGCACTCTACGATCGGTTCCCGCAGGTGGATCGTCTGTCGGCTTCGGTGCAGACTCCAACCTCTTGACATAGATGTTCTTGAACTCGATGGGATTGCCATGGCGCTGCAAGGCGATTTCACCTTCCGCCGGAACT
Organism: Planctomycetota bacterium; assembly: GCA_030641115.1. GTDB lineage: Bacteria > Planctomycetota > Phycisphaerae > Sedimentisphaerales > Anaerobacaceae > DAOWID01. The sequence goes on from DAOWID010000201.1 coordinate 977, forward strand.
CCCGGCAGTTGAGCGCTCTGGACCACGACCTCGCCGTTGAGCTTGACGGTCAGGCGATCTCCCTTCATGGTTATAACGAACCTGTTCCACTGGCCAACGGGCTTGTCCATTTTCTTGAGGGGAGTACAGGCCTTTCGGATTTCCTCGGGCAGCTTCTTGTCGGTGCGGTAACCCCAGACCTCGCCGGAGCCCATCTCGCGGCACCAGATATTCACCTGGCTTTTCGATCGGCCGCGGAGATAGATGCCGCTGTCGCCGGGCTTGGGGAAACGCCAATCGACCATAAGGACGAAGTCTTTGAACTTCTTGGCCGTCCAGAGTGTCGGGCCTTTACCGTCGAACTTTATGATCCCGGCCTCGACCTTCCAGTTCTGCTGCCATTTAGCTCTCTCTGCCTCAGAATCGACTCCCCGCTGCCTGGCTTTCCAGCCGGTGAAGTCCTTGCCGTTGAACAGCACCCGAAAGCCCCGCGGCGCCACGTTGTCCTTCTCCTGCTTCTTAGCAGCATCGGCCTGGCCGCAGATTGCCGCGCCAAGGAGCATTCCCGCCAATGTCATCGCCACTACGATTCGTTTCACAGCCATCTTCATACCTCCTTTGTCCTGCAATTTTCATATACCTTCATAGATACTGCTCCTGCACACTACGTCTTTCATGATACACTATGCTCCGTTTCGCTTCAATGGTTTTGCGTGTTCATCCAACCGCTTTTCTTGCCAAGACCCCACATCTGCCCGGAAATCCGGTATTACTCCACTTCTACGGCGTATTTCATCTACCGCCTTTCAACTCCAATGCTTTATTCCTGGCTGCCTTGGTAGGTGACGGTTATCAGACTGTCAAATCCGGACTATCTTAGAGAAACTGAAATGAAGAGGACATCTATGAAGAGTTCAAAGTCAAATAGTAAAATCCCTGTTGGTTCAGTTAGCCCCCCTCGATAGTCCGCGTGGGAAAGTCTGGTTTATTGAGTACCTGGCCCCATCTCCTTTTGCTGAAAAGGCTTATCGAAACGCGACGACTATCTTCCGCATGTAACTACGCAGGGCACACACTTTGACCTGGACCTTTCTGCAGGAAAAATGTCAAAAAAGGATCAATTCTCAGGAATTTTCGCTTGACAAAACGGCGGTTGTAGTATTATATTATCTGCAAATCTCCTGGGTGGCCGCAGGGAGGAGGTCCCTCCAATATCCCCCAGGGAATGACACGAGGCATAGGGATGTGTAAGTGTCTCCCTCTGCAGTACTGCTTTAGCTATATCGTATTATGTATACGTTTAGACCTAAGTATCTGGCAAAACTGTCTGGACTGCTATACTCAACGTATGCAATAAGGGACAAAGTACCTACATGGTTCGTTTGGACCTTGGCTGTTCTGCTTCCGATATCTGCCGGCATAACCTACCGTCTTCTGGCATCTCACTTGAATCTCGTTGTTGAAACTCCCATTTCGCTGCCTGTATCGCTGAGCGCCTTTCCCAGGCAAATCGGCCACTGGGAGGGCAAAGACGTGCGACTTGCTGAAGACGTTCAACGCATAGCCCAAAACGATGATTTTGTCAGTCGCTTATATATAAATAACTCAAACAGAGAATGGGCTAACCTGTATATAGCTTACTCCGCGCGGCCTCGAACAATGGTGGGCCATCGGCCCGAGATTTGCTATGTCGGCGGCGGCTGGATTCACGACGGCACTGAACCCTCAGAACTAATTTCCAAAACCGGCAGACAAATCCCATGCTTAATACACCGCTTTCACATGCCAGGCCCACACTATGACGAAAGAGTCGTCTTGAACTTCTACATCTTGAACGGCCAACTTACGGCTGATGAGAGTGTGTTTACTGGCATCGGCTGGCGTACCCCGAACATCGGCGGCGACCCAGCCCGCTACGTTGCCCAGGTCCAGATAAGCTCGGCGCTGGAAAGCTCAACCCGGACGGCAGCTCAACACATGGCAGACTTGATACTTGATTTTTTCCCTGACGAAAGTGGCAAGGTCAGAGCAACCGAATTGTGGAGCACCGCAAAGGATGTTTTGAAATAGACCGCAACGGTACCGGAGATAACCGGTATACGAGATATCCTGTAAGTGATTCTATAACAAGAAGTTGCATTAACTCATTCAATGCAACCGAGGGGGACAGAGTCTATCAGTAACAATGTTTCTCAAGGACCTTGTATTCAAAGCTTGGCTCCTTATTGCCTCTTTGTTAGCACCGATCTCGGCTAACGGCGCAACGTATGTTGTATTTCGTTATGATGACCTCGCGGCTGATAAAGCCGGCGTACGCGAAAGTAATCCTGTCGCAATGAGAATATGGCAGGCAGAGAAAGCTGTTGATACCTTGTTTGAGAGATATGGTATTCCTTACGTAATCGCAATTATTCCTAAACCCGGAAGCATGTATGGTCAGCGCGAAACAAATAGCGAAACTGTATCTTTCAAGAAAGACCGTGAAAAGGTTGAGTTCATCAAGTGTGCTATCCGTGCCGGCCGAGTAGAGGTGGCTCAGCACGGCATGGCTCATATCGATCATACTAAAGAAAATCACAGAGTCGCGGAGTTTCGCGAGCGGGGCTATGAAGATCAGCTCAGAGACATGTTGCAGGGAAGAAAGATCCTTTGCGAATCCTTGAACCTAACAAGCATAATGACGTTTGTGCCGCCATTCAATGCTTGGGATGACAATACAGCTAAGGCTTTGAAAACAGCGGGCTTTGGCATCCTGTCTCCGGATCGCAGTCAATACTATGACTCTGCACGTGGGCTGATTGTCATCCCCTTTACCGCCCAGCTCTGGGAGCTGGAGTCAATGGTCGAGCAAACAGGCTTGCCCGATGATAGTGTGATAGTGGTCCTATATCACCCTCCACAAATTGCGGACCTGGAGGGAAGACAGCAGCGCTTCTTTGGCATAGAACGCTTCGAGAGGCTTTTGGGTAGGCTGGCAACGATGCCACGTGTCAAGGTTGTGACTCTCCGGCAATTGGCTCGGGAATGTGGCAGTCTAACGACCGGTCGATATCGTGCGGCAAATGCCCTCTGGCACCAACGAGCTTTCTGGGCGAAGCTGCTGCCGCAGCATCTGTGGCCGGGCGAAGCACATCGGCGGGTATATCTTGAAACTGAGGCCTACGCCGTAGAACTCACGCGTTGGAGGCTGTTGACAGCAGCACTGGCGATCAGCTTACTGCTCACCGGATTGATAGCGAGACACGTACTCAGGTTACTGTTATCTGCTAAATGGCACTGGCGAATTGACATAGTCGCTTCGGCGTTATGCTGCGCCGCTGTTATAAGTGAGATACATTTGTTGCATAGAGGCTACCACCCGACCGCAGTACGAGCGATTCCGGCAATTCTCACCGTGAGCTTCTTGATAGCATTGGTATTGAGGACCATCAGGAAATGTGTCGTGACTGGCGTCCTCGGCTGGATACTGCGACCTCTTAGAGTTATCCGACCAAGCAGTCAAACAGCGTAGATTTCACTGCATAACCAGTGGGAATGAGGCGTAGCCGCAATACGTTTCTGTGATGGCAGAGTCTATTTCATTTTGTAAGCATTCACGGGGTATAAGTTGCGTTTGTGCGGTCATTGCGAGGAGTTTTACGGTTGCGAGGCACAAAGTGCCGAAGCAAACTCGGATCCTGGGATTGCTTCGCTTCGCTCGCAACAGGCTCCGCAATCTAAAATGTAACGATTGAGATTGCCACGGCCCGCCGAAGGCGGACCTCGCAATGACATAAAACGGCACATTTGCCCCGTGAACGGTTACTTCATTTTTTTGGACCAGTTATGCAGATGCATCGAGCAGATTGTAGAACCATTCAAGAAGTTACGTACACGCCTGATGCTCATTTAGGCTTTGGATGGCGTGTATGGAGAGAGATGGCGAGCGAGCTCATCGGGAGCCGAGGGTTAATGTGGCGGCTTTTCGTGCGCGAGGTAGCTGCCCGCTACCGGCAGTCAGTTTTCGGCTACGTCTGGGCTGTAGTGCCTGCCATTGTCACCACTATCACTTTCACCTACTTGAGGGGCTCCGGGACTTTGCCGATCGGGCAGACAAATATACCTTACCCGGCATACGTGCTTCTGGGCATGACGGTTTGGCAACTATTCGCCACTGGTCTGACCCGAACAACACAGTCCCTGGTAAATGCACGTGCTATTATCACGAAGATCAATTTTTCGAGGGAGACGCTCGTGTTTGCTGCCTTCGGGGAGTCCGTATTCAATTTTCTTATACGAATTGTACTGCTCGCGGTCGTTTTTGTATGGTTCAGAGTGGTTCCAGCGTGGACAGTCATCCTGGTGCCGTTCGTGTTGGTTCCTTTGGCGCTGATGACGGTGGGTCTTGGCTTTATTTTATCTCTGGCAAACGGAGTCTTGCGAGATATCGGTAATTCGCTGATAATAGTGATGACCTTCGCAATGTTCTTGACGCCGGTCGTCTATCCTCCACCTGTGACGGGGCCTAAGGTACTCATCAACTACCTGAACCCTGTCAGTCCGTTCATCATCGCTACGCGCGACCTCACAACAAGAGGCACACTCAGCCAGCCGGATGGGCTACTGTGGGCCAGTGTTGCAGGCTTGGTAGTCTTTCTTCTTGCCTGGCGTATCTTTCATCTGGCGATGTGCCGTATCGCAGAAAGGGTATAAGATCTGGATAATAATGCCGGGATGAGGATCAGCAACATAGACAATTTTTGTTGGGGAAAGTTTGCGCAAATTAACACAGTACGGAACTGCAATTATTTGGATTTGAGGGAAATTGGAGATTTTTGGATTTATGCTGGGACGATTGCCCCTCTCAATCGTTATAAATTGCCCAGATTGACACGATTTAGAAGAAAAGTGACGATTTCCTGGTAAGATGGGCAAAATACGCGCATTAGTCTCAAAAGTAGGGGCGAAAAAAGGGTGCAAAAACGCGCGCAAATTGGTGTAAAATTAACAAAAATTCGTAAAAGCGCGCGCTTTTTTTGTAGAAATGAGTAAAAATTTAGCACTTTTTCAAATTAACATTTTGTTGATTTGGGGGAGATAGGGAATCCTATAGCCAGCGGTATGAGATTTGGAAAATAATGTTGCTATCAAATTTGGTGGGGTGTCTAAGAAGTTTTGCCGGAGCCTGAAACGCTCGATGTGGTACGGATTCCAGGATGTATTGCGAGACACGGTTGGCATTCGCACAAGAGCAAACCGACTGCGCCCAAAAGAGTTCTGGGCTGTTGACGACGTCTGCTTTGAATTAAAGCAAGGTGAATGCCTGGGACTCATCGGTCGCAATGGTGCCGGCAAGAGCACAATTCTGAAGATGCTCAACGGTATCATCTTGCCGGACAAAGGAACCATCAAAATTAGGGGCCGTGTCGGCGCCTTGATCGACGTGGGTGCAGGCTTCCATCCTCAACTTACAGGACGAGAGAACATCTATATAAATGGCGCAATTCTGGGGTTGACCAAGAAGGAAATTGATAGACATTTCGACAGCATTGTTGCCTTTTCAGGAATCGAAGAATTTATCGACACGCCGGTCAAATTCTACAGCTCGGGCATGTTCGTTCGGCTCGGCTTTTCAGTCGCAGCGCACCTGCGACCAGATGTGCTACTTGTAGATGAGATTTTGGCCGTCGGTGATATGCTGTTTCAGGGCAAATGTCTGGAGCACATTAGCCATCTCTGCCGAGAGGGCTGTACAATTATACTTGTGAGCCACGATGAAGAGCGGGTTCGTCGTGTCTGCGATCGGGGAATCCTATTGGACAGGGGCCGGGCTATTTTTCAGGGCGACCTCAATGACTGCTATGCTCAATATCATGGGCTTGCTCCCGACGCGTGGATTGGCGAGACCAGAAGAGCCGGTAACCGAAAGGTTGAAATTCGCCAAGTAGAGTTCGTCGACGCCCAAGGTATACCACAAAAAACTTTCCGAGTCGGCCAGCCTATGACTGTGCGAGTGCACCTTGTGCCACATGAACCGGTAGATGACCCGATAGTAGACATCTGTTTCAACAGTAATTTGGGGTATGTTGCTTGTTCAATCCATAGCAGATTCGGCGGCTATAACTTGGGGCGTGTGGATAGCCCGTGCGTAGTGGAAATTCGCGTACCGAGCGTACATGTGTCCCCCGGCGGCTACCGGATCACCGCAATCATCACGGGAGCAGACCAGCTGGACATTTACGACTGGCGCCGCAACTCGTGGGACATTACCGTCGAACATGACTCTTATGTACGTGGAGCCGTTTGGATGCCTGCCGAATGGCGAGTTTTATCCACTGAGGAGATCGTAAGATGATCTGGAGATCTAAGCCTATTGGACTCGCTTTAGTCGGTTGCGGGAATATTGGGCGTGTTCATGCACAAGCAATGCAACGTAATAAGCGATGCCGTTTACTGTCTGTTTTCGATCCGGAGCGAGAGCGTGCAGAACAGATAGCGCGGGAATTTTCTGCAAAGCACGTAACTGCCGACTTCAAGACGATTCTGGAAGATCCGGAAGCTGAAGGGGTCGTTCTGGCGACACCACATCACGTTCACCTCGAACAGACTCTGCAGGCCCTCGATGCCGGCAAGCACGTGTTTGTGGAGAAGCCAATGGCACTGGACGCCGAACAAGCTCGCCAGATGTACGAACGTGCCCAGAGTCTTGATCGTCGTCTTCTTGTCGGACAAGTAATGCGCTTTTGGCCAAACGTCCAGAAAGCACGTGAGGCTATCCAAGCTGGCCGGATTGGCTGCCTACGTCACATCATCCGGCGTCGTCTGGTGTACCAACGGGACACGGGGCGCGGCTGGGCATACGACCCTTCGAAAACCGGCGGCTGGCTTATCCACGGTAACACGGTTCACGAAGTGGATGCTTTGCTGTATATGACGGGGCTTAAAGTGACGCACATTCAGGCTATGGCAACGCGTAACAATCCGATCTGGAACGATATTGACGAATTATCAGCGGTGCTGCGCTTTGGAGACGGGATTATATGCTCGTTGACCCTTTCCTTGAATAGCCACGTCACCTCGCTGGAGACTACCCTCGTTGGGGATGAAGGTTCTATCTTTCTTCGCGATTGTCATCGTGGTTACGCCCTTAACGGGCAGTGGGAAACACTCGGTGATAACATGGGATTCGGGGACCAGCTTATGGATTTTATCCGGGCAGCTCGAGAGGGAAAACATAGCAGAGTGGACGCGGAAGCTGTATTGCCAACCATGCACGTTTTGGACAGCCTCCGAAGGTCGGCTTGCGAAAAATGAGACGCACAGTTAAAAGGCTTCTGCAAAATTGCAGGTTAGGCATACTTTGACAAGAAAAAATCGGCATGGTTCAACCAGCTCAGATTGTGGGTAACATTGATTTGTGGCTCCATAGTGGGTGGCAGCCTCAAATCCGAAGGATTTGGGGATGATTAGGCCGCTTTTGGAGCTTTGCCATCCCCAAGCTGCGCTTGAGGCTGCCACCCAGGATTGAACCATGCCGAAAAATCGTTTTTTGATTTTTTCTTGTTAAACAG
>DAOWID010000244.1 GCA_030641115.1 Planctomycetota bacterium
CTGGGCGGCAGGTCTGGCGGTTGTGCCAAGCTCTGCGGAACAAACAGCTACGAAAAAGTAGACCGTTAGAGTCTCTTGTCAATAATATATAAGCTATGGGAAAATGATTTCTGCAAAATTGCAGGTTAGGCATATATTATTTGAGAAAATCTGTTTTTTGATTTTCTTAAATAATCGCTTAACTATTTGCTAAAGAACAACTTGCTGTTTGACAAGAAAAAATCAAAAAACGATTTTTTCTTGTCAAAGTATGCCTAACCTGCAATTTTGCAGAAGCCTTTCATGAGAAATTTAATTAGAAGGAGAAACTGTAATGAAAACGGGATTCAATATGTTGTTGTGGACGACGCATGTTACCGATGAGCACCTGCCGCTATTGAAAACGCTTAAGGAGACAGGCTATGACGGCGTCGAGATACCCGTCTTCGAAGGAGACGCCGCACACTTTGAAAAAGTTGGCAAAGCGATCAAAGATAACGGCCTTGGCTGCACATCAGTGACGGTCATTCCGGACGAAGAACATAGCCCTATCAGTGCTGATGCTGAGCATCGTGATGGAGCAGTAGAGCACCTCAAGTGGGCAATAGACTGCTCGGAGGCGCTGGGCTCAAAGGTTCTGTGCGGACCAATCTACCAACCGTTGGGTGTCTTCAGTGGGCAAGCCCCTACCGAAGAGGAGAAGCAGCGCGCAGCCGAGGTGCATCGCAAGGCCGCCGAGGCTGCGGCAAAAGCTGACCTGGTCTTGGCCGTGGAGTTTCTCAACCGCTTCGAGTGTTATTTCCTGAACACAATGGCTGATGCAGCGGACTACGTGCAACGAGTCAACCACGCGAACGTAGGCGTTCTGTTCGATACGTTCCACGCAAACATCGAAGAGAAGGACCCGGTTGGCTGCATCAGTCAGCACATCGACGTGATAAAGCACGTGCACATCAGCGAGAATGACCGTGGCACGCCGGGCAAAGGACACATTGACTGGCCCGGAACATTTAAGGCTTTGCGGTCGGGCGGCTACGATGGATGGTTTGTGGTTGAGGCGTTTGGGCGGGCGTTGCCGGCCCTAGCCGCCGCCACCCGCGTATGGCGAGACTTCTTTCCCAACCAGCAGGAAGTCTATACTCAGGGCCTGAAGCTTATCAAAGAACAGTGGCAAGCGGCAGGTTAGCCGGAAACATTCTTATATGAGCTCGCAGTCTTGACGGGGCAGCGAGCGGAACCTCTATTTTCTATAGGAGGAAATTGTCATGCGTACAATTTACATGCGACTCATTCAGATTACGCTAATTGGCCTGATAGGTTTTAGCACACATGCTGATGCGGGCGAACAGGATGGATTTAAGCCCATCTTCGATGGCGAGACGCTTGATGGCTGGAAAGCGCCGGATATGAGCTACTGGTCGGTTGAAGATGGGGCGATCACAGCTCGCTCCACAAAGCAGCATCCGGTCAGGGCAAATCAGTTCCTCGTCTGGCAGTTAGGCGAGCTGGACGACTTCGAATTGAAGCTGAAGTATCGTATCGGCGGAACCCCGGCAGCCAACTCTGGTGTCCAGGTCCGCAGCCGGGTTGATAAGGATGGCCACGTGGCCGGCTACCAGGCGGACATCGATCGGGGTGGTCAATGGACCGGGGCACTCTACGATGAGCGCGGCCGCGGGATGCTCGCAACGCGGGGGCAAAAAACCGTTATCAACTCGGACGGCAAGAAAACCAGCACGTCGATTGGGGACTCCGATGCCATGATGGCCATCATCAAGAAGGACGGCTGGAATGACTACCACATCATAGGCCATCGTGACCATATTGTTCTGAAGATTAACGGCAGGGTCATGGCAGAGGTGGTTGACAAGGACAAAAAGCACAGCGACCTGTCGGGTGTACTGGCGCTGCAGTTGCACGCCGGACCGCCGATGACAGTCCAGTTCAAAGACATCCGTCTTAAGCGGTTGAAGCTGGAGAACAGCAAGAAGATAGTCCTTGTCGCCGGCCCTCGCAGCCACGGTTATGGCAGCCATGAGCACAATGCCGGGTGCCTGCTGCTGGCGAAGCTGCTGAACGAAAATATGCCCAATATCCAGGCTGCGGTGTACACCAACGGCTGGCCGAACGACCCCACAGCATTCGATAACACTGACGCGGTCGCAATCTACTGCGATGGTGGCGGCGGGCACGTCGTCATGCGGCATCTTGACCAGATGGACAAGCTGGCGAAAAACGGCGTGGGCATAGCCTGCCTTCACTATGGGGTCGAGGTGCCCAAGGGCAAGCCCGGCAACTACCTGCTTGACTGGATCGGCGGTTACTTTGAGGCCTTCTGGTCTGTCAACCCGCACTGGAAGGCCGAGTTCAAGAGCTTGCCGAAACACGCTATCAGCCGTGGCGTAAAGCCGTTCTGGATGGACGACGAGTGGTACTACCACATGCGCTTCCGCGAGAACATGCAGAATGTAACGCCGATACTCAGCGCCATTCCGCCGGATAGCACGCGCAAGAGGGGCGATGGCGCTCATAGCGGCAATCCGCACGTACGCGCCCGGATGGGCATGCAGGAGCACGTGGCGTGGGCGTACGAAAGGCCGGACGGCGGGCGAGGCTTTGGCTTTACCGGCGGGCACTGGCACTGGAGCTGGGCTCACGACGACTTTCGCAAACTCGTGCTCAATGCACTTGTGTGGATTACTGGCGTTGAAGTACCCCCCAACGGGGTGCCGTCGAAGAGGCCTTCCCTTGAGGAGCTCGAAGAGAATCAGGACTATCCGAAGCCGGGAAACTGGAAGCGAGAAAAGATTCAAAAGTTGATCGAGCAGTGGAACCGCCCGGACAGGTGATTCCGTTTCCAAAAGGAACTCGGTGACGTCAATTGTGCCGATAGACTCAGAATCGCACCGTCGCTCAACGGTGAAGGGCAGTTCCTGCGTCTTTACAACCGGCACTTGCGGACTTGCGAAGCTGTGGGTAATTGCCGGGCCGGCTGACAGCGGGCTATATGGCGCTACACATACGACTGGGATTTCCAGCTAAAGCCAAGGAAAAGAGGCTGCAAGCCATAAATGTTCACGGGCTGTCGTCTCATTGTAGCAGATGTCGTCTGTTTAGTGCCTATCCGAGATTGTATGGGAATTTAGGGGACGGTTACCGAGTCAGATGTCTCAAAATTCGCTGCCGGATTATACGTCCATCCGCCTTTTGTCACATCATTCACCGTGAATGTAAACGTTCCACCGCCTACAACCAAGCTCGTTCCAAAACTCACTTTGCCTTGGCTATTTGTGGAGCCTGACACGTTCCTGTTGTATGCTCCACTCCAGCTTCCGGAGACGGTAGCTCCACCTACCGCCACGTCAGAATTATCCAAGATTGGCACGGTGACCGTGACTCTACACCATGTCGCCCATGTTCCGAAAGACCAGACATCGGCCTTGAAGGTGATGTCGCCCACATGTATGGTCGGAGTAACTTGTTCGGCCTCGACAGCGACCACAGCGCTTACAGAATCGTTGCCGGCGTTGCCGTCAGTAAAGTCATGGCCGGCAGTCAAGGTATGGTCGCTTATAGATGCACCGCTGGTGTCCCACGTGAAAGTGAGGGTTGTAAAGGCACCTGCGGTCAGACCGCCGGTGATTGTCTCGGTGTCAATGGTGATGCCATCGGTATCATCGCTAAGGGTGACGTTAAGGTTACCGACAACGTCTTGGTTGCCCACGTTCTCTACTGTGACACTGACATCTACCATTTCGCCCTGAACTACAGGGCTCGTGGCGTCCACTGCAGTGATAGCGATGTCGGTGAGGGCCAAATCAACCGCAATCACTGTGCTCCTGGAGTTGTCCGCGGTGTCTGTCTCCTCAGGCACCGGGCCCCCCGTGACAGTTAGAGTGTGGTCACCAAGGGCGGCTGCGGTAGTATCCCAGGAGAAGGTAACAGTGGTGGAAGCCCCTGCCGCCAGGGTTGTGCTCTTTGTATCGGTAAACCCGTCCGGACTCTCAGCGAGCACTACATCGAAGGTTTCGTCAAGGGTGCCTTGGTTCTGTATCGTCACATTGATCGTGGCCGTCGTTCCCGCGATAACGGCGCTTGGGGCAGCAATGGCTGAAACCGCTACGTCATGTATGTCTCCCGGTTGAGCCGCCGCTTGGGCGTCAACAAGGCCGTAGCCTTGCTGGGTTGCCAAGAGCCCGATGTCCTCGGCGGTTTCTCGGAGTCTCAGGCGGATTTGGGCCGGCGTTGTCAGCCCCAGCTCGCCGGCAGCCCAGACCAGGGCAGCTACTCCGGCAACGTGTGGGCAGGCCATCGAAGTGCCGTCGCCAACTGCATATCCGCCATACCTGTATGTAGATTTTATGCCCACACCAGGCGCTGCCAGCTCAACCTGCGGGCCGACACTTGAGAAGCTCGCTATAGCATCGCTGCTGTCTGTCGCGGAAACAGCGATGACCGAACCATACGCAGCCGGATATATGACGCCGCTTATGTCCTCGTTGCCCGCTGCTGCAACTAACAACAGCCCGCCTGCATAAGCTGCGCTGCAAGCGTTTTCGAGCGATTCACTGTAATCTCCTCCAAAGCTCATCGAAGCGACTTCTATCCCGTGATCGGAACACCACTCGATCCCCTGGATGATGTCACTGACATAGCCGTCACCGTTGTCGTCGAGAACCTTCACAGCCCACAGACGCGCACCGGGAGCGACCCCTACGACGCCAATAGTATTGTCTTCGGCGGCGACAACTCCCGCACAGTGGGAACCATGGCCATTCCTATCGTTCCAGTAGAACCTGTTTGTGCTGCCATCTCTCCACCACCATCCAGTGTAGTTTATGCCTCCCGCGATGTTGTTATCGAGGTCCGGATGATCGTAATCTATGCCTCCGTCCAAGATTGCCACATCCACGCCTGCGCCTGTGTTTGTCGTAGGCCATACCTGGTCTGCGTCTATCCGGTCTACGCCCCAGGGAGTTTCTTGCTGGACTGCGTGCATCACGATGTCGTTTTCAACATAGGCTATTTCAGCGTGCTTCTTCATTTCGGCAATCAGCTTTTCCGGCAATTTGGCCGATACCACGGGCAGCAAATGGAAGGAATGATGAACGTCGCCGCCAAAATCACGCACCCAGCCTCTATGCCTTTCGGCGGCTCGGCGTCCAAATCCATCCTTGAAGCCGATCAAGACCCGCCTCTGGAAAGGCTTGTCCTGGCCAAAACCCATCTCGGTCAGAGGCGCAACTAAAAGACCGAACAGCCCAATTCCTGCAATTAGACACATTTTTGCCTTCATGGCTCAGCCTCCAGAGAACTACCGTTTCAGAAATTCCTGAGAAAACGCTACTTCTGTGAAATACCACCCTCCCAACTGAGTCTTCGGATAAACCACCGCATTTTCTCTAACTTTTTCCGGCAAGTCAACTGTTCATTCTCCGCATTCGGGCGTCATTTGGCTGGTGATTTGAATCATGAAAGAGACCTTTGGCAAAGGGCGGAGCTTGGTCTGGAGCTGCTGACAGGATCAGGATGGTGTCGTTTGAGGAAGGAATGCGCCTTCAGATTTGCAGGGACTCAGCTACCATCAGGGTTTCTCCGCTCTTTCAGGACGGCGCACCCAAATACGCCACCGGCCATACTGCCGGCATGTGCCTGGAATCTCACCGTCACCTTCCGCTTGCCATGCGTCAATGCTGGAGGAATGCTATGCTCCTCGTAAAAGAACTCTCCGGCAACATTCTCGTCGAGCGTTACGGTGGTGATCTTTTGGCCTTCTACAAGAACATCAAACGTGCGGCCGAGGTCACTGCCCCAATAACAGCATCGCAGGATCATTGGCTGCTCAGGCAAAACGTTAAGTGTGTAGCTGAACCACCCTGCATTTGTAGCGTGACGCCACATGCGGCCTTCATGCTGGCCGGACTTGGTGTTGTGGCCTTGTAGATTATGTCCTTTCTCGGAAGCCTCATTTCCGATCTCAATGCGATCAACCGTCCGGGCCTGTAACGCCTTACGTTCCCTTTCCCTCGCCAGATAGTTTTTGTGTGCCTCGCTTCCTTCTTTGTACACACGCCAGTAAATCACATAACGCTGTTCGAAGAGTTTGTGGTACGGAACGAGAGTTATTCTTTCAGACTGGCCTACAGTCCGGAACGTCAGCGGCTTGCCTCTAACCGGTCTGACCCAGTCTCCTGGGTCATTTGATCGGACAATCAAGGGCTGAACCGAAGCCAGGCCTTGCGTGAATCTGTACCAATTCTGGCTCGTGTGTGTTGTTTCTTCAGTCAGCCCACTACCGCCCAACCGGCCGGCGAGCACCAGTGGGCCATACATGAACGCCATGAGTGTGTCGTCATCGGGCATCGGGTGAGTGTGCAAGCTCATAGGAAGTCTGATTTCGACCCGGTCACCACTTTTCCAGGTTCGGTCCACAGTCAGATAGCTGCTTGGCTCTACTGTGGCTTCGAGCTGTCTGCCGTTCACCTTCGCGTCCACGCCTTGAGTAGCCCAGTAGGGAATACGAACGCGCATGTCAATTCTGGCTGGCTTTGCAGTCTCAACAATCAACGTAGTATTATCCGCCTCAGGGAAACTCGTTTGTTGTCGGATGCGCACGTCCTTGCCCGACCAGTTCAGTTCGGAAGCGATAAACAGATTCACAAATAGTGTATCATTTTTGTGGAAGTAGATGCTTTCGCCGTATTTTGCGTGATTTTCCATTCCCGTACCTGTACAGCACCAAAAAGAGTCGTTCGGCAGGTTGAACATTTTCCACCGTCCTGTAGCCAGCGGCACAAAATACATCATCATGCCGGTTTTAGGATTCTGCGTGCTAAGAATGCTGTTGTACAAAGCCCGTTCATAATAATCTGCATATTGAACGTCGCCGCTCCAGGTAAATAGATTGCGTGTCAGTTTGAGCATGTTGTAGGTGCAGCACGTTTCCTGAGTGTTGTCTCCGAGCTGGTCGGCCAATTGATCAGGATCGCTGCGCCAGTGTTCATTGTTGCTGGTGCCGCCGGTACAGTAGCTCCTGTGGTTAACGACCTGGTTCCAGAAGTATTCTGCAATCTTGCGGTCGCGGGGATCACCGGTCAGCTCATGCTGTCGTGCCGTCCCGATGATATTCGGAATGAAGGAATTAACGTGCTGGCCTTTGAGGCGGTCCTCACCACGGACCAACGGCTCGAGGTAGCTATTCTGATTGAATCGGCGGGACATAGCCAGGTATTCCGCATCACGTGTAATGCCAAAGAGATTTGCAAACGCATCGTTCATGCCACCTTGCTCAGTGCCGTTTAGCATGCGTTGCATATGTGCCTCATCGAGTTTGTCGAGCCGGCCCTTGTTCCAGGCTGCCATCTTCCTGGCTATCTCCAGAGCTTGGGCGTTGTCACAATGCACATACATATCGAGCAGCCCGGCGTAAATCTTATGCAAAGTATAGTACGGGGCCCACACCCGCTTGAAGGATTCGACTCGATCGATCCACGTCTCAGGAAACGCGCTTAGATAACCGCTCTCGCCCAGCGCCTTCTGGCATTTGGCTAATTCGGCCACTATGGTGTCGGCCTTGGCCTTGAGCTTCTCGTCGCCGGTGCTCGCATACATCAATGCGCAGGCCGAGAGGTAATGGCCCATAGTATGCCCCCGCACTTCGCAATCGGGTCTTTCCCACCCGCCCAGAGGCTTGGCTGAGGAGCGAAGTCCTGCATTGATGCGGAACATATGGAGCAGCCTATCTGCTTCCAGATCGTGCAGGTATTTGCGGTCCCGCTCCATCGCGTCTTTGAATGGCCCTTCAAGCAACCGAATCTGTTTCAGATCAAATGGCTGCGCTTGAAATTGAATTGCCGCTCCAGTGGATACGGGTTCAACGCCGACGACGAGTGTCTGGTTACATAACTGGAACGTAAAGACGAGGAATACCACTTTGTTTACCATGGTAATTTACCCCTGATACGAGCCCGATTTCTCACCTGATTTTGCTCAGCGAAGCGTGCTGTGCCTACTTCACATGATTATTCTATCCAATTCGCTGAGTAAGGCAATGTGAAAGATTCTTTGAGCCATTTGTGTTGTAAGCATTTTTTGCTCGAATTCAAAGACCAAATCAAGCTGAGAGTGCCATTTTTACCGCTACCCCAAGTTCAGACATCAATTCATCCAGTGTTATAGGCTAAATAAGACGCGATCTTACCGCCCTGGACGGATTCGGCGCACAGCCCAACAGTACTGACCACCACAGTATCCCGTTCAGCAGTAATCAGGCAGCCTGCACAAGGCTCCTGATCTTGTCCTTCTGCTTCTCTTTCACTCTGCCCAAGGCCATCGCCAACATCACCACCAACGCTAAG
>DAOWID010000001.1 GCA_030641115.1 Planctomycetota bacterium
AATGAACGTAAGTATCTTTTCACAAATGGCTTATGAATATAAATACAATTCGACACTTGGTGAAAACAAACCCAATACAAACCCAATACAAACCCAAACAAACCCAATTTCCGAAAAGCCTAAAATGAACGTAAACTTAATTGTGACAAAGGATTACGAAAATATTTACCCCTGTGGAGTCCCAAAAAACAAACCCAATTCAAACCCAATACAAAGCCAATGTCGAGACAGCATATGTGGACCATTTTGCATTGGTGCAAGTGCAGTAGTGGGGTTTCAGAGATGTGAATGAGAGTACTTGGGTCGCAGGTCTCACAAAGATGGACCAATCAGGATGGACCGGTCGCGAAGCACGTGCATCGATTAACTGTGCCGAAGCTTGGCCAGAATGTCCCAGTAAGCGCCACGTGCACCTTTTTCTATTGCTTGGACAAGTTCGGTGTTATCATTGTAATTGTGATCCGTAGACGGTTTAGTCCCAGTGCTCCGTGAAGCTTCCTGAAGCACTGGTTCAAAGAACCGCTGGTCACCAGCAATCAAATCTTTTACGAGCTTGGCTGGCTCCTGGCCCAGAGACGTAGATATGTAAAAAGTTGGCTTGAAGAAATCCACCCGCCCGGAATATTTTCGGCGAATGTTAGGATTTGTCTCCGGCGAACCTTCAGCTTCTACAACACGGGCCATTTGCGTGCCGGGGTAGATTCTTACTCCCAGCGCGGCGCCCACACAATCGGGGTCCATTTGCCTGATGGAGTCAATGGTCTGTCGCAGCGTTTCCGGTGTTTCACCGGGACCGCCGAGCAGCAGGTCTATCATAGCCTTAATGTCATTCTCACGGCATAGACGCGCCGCCAAGGCAAGCTGATCCTTAGTATGCTTTTGCCGGTAGGTCTTCAGCATCGAAGGGCAGGCCGAGTCGCCTGTGAAATCAATACCTACGCAGCCGGCCTTACTCATAGCTTTAGCGAGCTCGGCGTCGAAAGGTATAACTGCCATATAAGTATACCAGCGCAAGCGCTCTCCAAGTGAAAGGCGGTTGAACTCCTCGCACACCGCGTATGCGTGGGTTCCTGGTACGTTGAATTCGGAGTCACACAAATGCAACACCTCCACTTGCTGGTTTAGCAGGGACTGAACTTCATCCGCGATTTCTGCGGGATTTCGCAGCCTGACTGTCGTCCCCTTGGCCAGAGGGTCTGCACAATAGAGGCAATGACGGTTGCAGCCGCGCTTTGTCTCCAGGCCACACTGACCTCCTCTTTGGAAGTAAGCAAGGTTGTCAATTTGATCGCGATTAGTAGGCAAAGAAAGCTGTGCCGGCCAAGCGGGTCGATTCGCAAAAATTACGCCATCGTTACGCCAGATCAGCCCATCCACACGGCCAAAGCGTCTTGCCCCTTGCAGTTCCGCAAACAATGAGATTATTGCCTGTTCACCGTCGCCACGGATTCCGAAGTCAGCACCAGTGTGTTCGACTATACGCTTGGCAAAGATGGAAAACCCGACTCCGCCCAGCACGATGGGAGCATTAGTCATACTTCGCATTGCGCGCATGGTACTAACTAAGTCAGGGACAAACCATTGCGCACTCGGCCAGAAACTATCGTCCACGTTGCGAAGGGAAATCCCAACCAATCGTGGGTTGTGGGTGGCGAAATAGTCCTGGAGTTTCTTGGATGGTTCATCGGTCAAACACAGATCAACCACGTCTACGGTGATGCCAGCATCTCTGGCGGCTCCTGCAACATAATCCAGCCCTATGGGCCCTATCAGTGGGGCCATCTTGTTTATGTTGATCAGCGTCAACATATACTTTGCGCAGCACAGGCTTGCAGAAATTGTACCGCATCCACGGCGCTATCTTTGACTTGTGCACTATTCAGCGGATAACTTGGGCAAATCAGCCAGCGCCTCCTTTATCTTGTCCTCTGGATATGCGTAATCCTTCAGCTTACCACTAAAGTAGGCATCATAAGCCGCCATATCAACATGCCCATGTCCACTATGAGCTATGAGTATCGTTTTTGATTCGCCAGATTCCTTGCACTTAAGGGCTTCGTCAATTGCCGCCTTAATACAATGGTTTGTCTCCGGGGCACTGATAATTCCCTCGGCGCGAGCAAAGGTTATGCCCGCCTCAAACGTGGCAATCTGGTGCTCCGCTCTGGCTTCAACAAATCCTAAATTGTGGAGGTGGCATATGATGGGCGCCATTCCATGATAGCGCAGCCCGCCCGCGTGGACGGGTGGTGGAATAAACCCGTGCCCGAGGGTATACATCTTAATCAAAGGGGTAAGCTGGGCCGAATCGCCAAAGTCATAAGTATATGGTCCCTTGGTCACAGTGGGACAGCTTGCCGGCTCCACATTGATGATCCGCAGGTCCGGCTTCGTCCCGTCAATTTTGTCCTTGACAAACGGCAAAAACAGACCGGCATAGTTTGAGCCACCACCAATACAGCCGACGATAATATCCGGATAGGCATCCGCTTCCTCCATTAGCTTTTTTGCCTCCAGACCATTGACGGTTTGATGCAGCAGGACATGGTTGAGCACGCTGCCCAGGGCATAGTGGGTATCATCACGTGAGACAGCATCCTCCACTGCCTCACTGATGGCAAGACCCAGGCTGCCGGGACAATCAGGGTCTTTCGCCAGCATATCCCGCCCTGCCTTGGTATCAGGGCTTGGGCTGGGTACACAGCTAGCACCCCAGGTTTCCATCATTATACGCCGATAGGGTTTCTGGTGGTAGCTGATGGCGACCATATAGACCTTAATCTCGAGGTCAAAGCAAGCTCCGCCAAAAGACAACGCGCTTCCCCACTGACCGGCTCCAGTCTCGGTAGCTATACGCTTTATGCCCTCTTGCTTACTATAGTAGGCTTGAGCCACAGCAGTATTAGGCTTGTGACTTCCGGGGGGGCTTGTCCCCTCATATTTGTAAAAAATCTTAGCCGGTGTATCCAAAGCCTTCTCCAGTCTGTGCGCTCTAAATAGAGTGGTCGGCCTCCATAATCGATAAATATCTCGGACTTCCTCAGGAATTTCAATCCAGCGCTCGGTGCTTACCTCCTGTTTGATCAGTTCCATGGGAAACAGAGGGGCCAGATCATCGGGTGTTACCGGCTTTTCTGTACCCGGGTGCAAAATAGGCGGTAGCGGCTCAGGCAGATCTGCCAAGATATTATACCACTGAGTAGGTATTTCGTTTTCATCGAGGGTGAATTTTGTTCTCTTGTCCATTTTAGTCCCCTTAATTTAACTGGAGCATTGCATTTTGCGTACCTTTTTACGATAGATGAACTCCGCCCATCTAACCCATTGGCGTGAGTCTGTCAAGCAAATTTAGCCAGAATTTCTTCGGTTGTTTTTGTGTGAGCACAATTGACCGTTGGGTTTCTCAATGCTTTGGCATAGGCTTTAGAAAACTTCAGATTGGCTTGAAGGAGCCTTAACAAGAACGGCTGCATTTTTGGCTGGCACTGTTATTCGCCCATATCATCCAGTACACGGCGTTCAGTTTTTTCTATCGGCCAATTATCAAATGCTTGGCAAAAATACAAAGGCCGATTTTATTAAAAACCGGCCTTCTTCGCCGGAACGGGGTGTCTGCGATTCCCAGTACTCCGTTTCAGAAATCATACGACTACCAGATTGCCATCCGCCATAGGCGGACCTCGCTCGCCATGACGGTGGGTGCAACTCTTGGTCATTGCGGACAGTTCCCACCAGATCCACCTGTGGTGGAACCAAACAATCTCATTTCAACATAGTAGCGACATTTATGAAACGCTGTACTAGAATTCGTACTTGGCCCCGACGGTTACCCAAGTCTCATCTTTATCATCATTTACAGTTTTCTCCATTGTTATCTGATGATAAACAGCCGGAGTGAGCGTGATGTTGTGGCCCAGATCAAAGTCCGTTGCAACGCCAAATACGACGTTCGACCAGTCGTGGTCAACACTTTGACCGGCGGGACCGACTCCATCATTGTAGACTAACTCCGAGTGCAGCCTCAATACTTGATTGGGGGCATCAGGCAGCAATCCCTCCAGGGACAAGCCGTAGTCAAGCATAAAGATGTGAGCCCAACCGGAAGCGCTTCCACCGAACGGAGGGGACGGCAGCATCGACGATCTCGTCCCAGAAAAAGAATTGCTTGCGGACGGCCACATCTTGACCAAAACATACGTGGGGACAAAGCCTGCGGGGCAAATTTTGGGCCAGGAAAGTACCGCGTGCAGTTCCTGCAAACTGGCATTCGGCGCCATCATAGTTCCCTTCTTGGGTTGGTCCGGGTAGTCATAGTAGACCCAACCGACCCTGTAGTTGGTAGTGTAAGGTTCTTCGCCAAACAGTCTGTTCTGATAATACAAGGTGTAGTCCCAGCGCTCCCTATTCTCAAACTCGGCTGAATTAGCCCTGTGACCCATAACGCTAGCTCCGAAGCCGGTGCCAAACAGGTCTAAGTCAATGCTTGACTGAATTGCGCTCTTGTCTTCATAGATGTCAAAGCCACGCCAGACATATTTGCCTTGAAATGTCAGATCAACTACTCCGTGTAGCTCGCCGTCCTGTGCTTGCAGGAGCCCCGTCACGCCCAGCGAAAGGACAACGGCTGACAAAATTGCTTCCTTCATCATAATCATCTCCTTTCAAATCATTCCTTCATTTGACAGGTTCCACTTAACTCGTTCGGACCTGGTTCTATGCCTTAGAATTCCGCAATGGTATCAAGGACCTCTTTGGATTTCAAGGGTGCAAAGCATTTTTTTTCGAGCTTTTATCAAAATGAACACAATGGGGGTATCAGTGCTGAAATGGCCGATTTCAAGTCTTTTTTGTAAGCGTTCACGGTGTATAAGTTGCGTTTGTGCGGTCATTGCGAGGAGTTTTACGACGAAGCAATCCAAAATGTAACGATTGAGATTGCCACGGTCCACCTGCGGCGGACCTCGCAATGACATAAAACGCCACATTTGCCCCGTGAACGGTTAGTCTTTTTGTTAGAGCCTCTTAGAATCATGCCGCCTACCAGAGCAATGCTTGCGTTTCACACAAGAAGGAGGTGGCGGGAAAATCTTGAATGAACTCTGGCTCATAGGTCAGGAGAGCTGTAATTTGGCGATAGCGAAATTTTCACGGGACGAGGGGGTATACAACTGAAAACGTCTACGGGGAATTGAGCTTAGTCATCATGCGTGATATGAGAAAAATAGGGAGACTTCTTCTTATCATACAATATCTTGCCATTTATCAGTGTCAACTCTACGAAGGTCTTATGGTGGAAGGGATGGCCGTCTAAGATGATGATATCGGCGTCCTTTCCGACCTGGAGGCTGCCAACTCGGTTGGCAACACCAAGGATCTCGGCGGCAGTAATAGTGATTGCTTCCAGCGCAGTTTGCTCGTCGAGTCCGCCGCTTACGGCGAAAGCTGCTTCCATCGGCAAAGTCATCAAGTCCCGCCCAGCGATACCCCACGTAGCAAAGGAGGGGCTCGTGGGTACGATAGCGAATTTGACGCCGGCCTTTTTCAGAATGGCGGCATTTTCCAAGGTGGAACCGGACGGCGCTGAGAGATATTCATTCGGACGGCTTTTCTGTCGGGGCGTGATGACAAGGGCGACATCGCGTTTTCCGATTTCCTCTGCAACGATCCAGGCCTCAACGGCATCTTCAATTATCACTTTCATGCCGAATTCATCGATTACTTCCAAAATATCGAGTATGTTGGAAGCCGTGCTTGCCCCCAGCCGAGCAGGCACTTCACCTTTCAGCAGACGGATGTGTTTATCGATTCCAGAAGGCTTTTTGGGCTCTTGAAGTTTCTTCTTGTCTTTGGCCCTTTGATACTCGTCGAGTTTTTGCAGGTAAGCCTTTGCCTTTCTGAGATTCTGTACAAAGTTTGTTTTGCTGAGCCATTGCGAACGGGAAAAGCTGACATTTTCAACAGCCGGCTCTTTTACCAGCATACTATCCAAATCGCCGTATGTTGTTTTTATGACGGCATTCGTGCTTCCGGTCGATACAAACGTAGTTGTTATGCCGGATGCCAATGCCAAAGAAAGGTTGTAGTTAAATGGATCAAGAGAATCGGCTATCTTGCCGCCGCCACCGTACCCGCTGACTCCATAAGCCGTTGCGGCGACTAAACCGGGCATGACCACCTTTCCACTGGCGTCAATGACTTTTGCGTTTTTTGGTGACTCGATATTCTGTCCGATACGTGATATTTTGCCATCTTCGATGAGGATTGTTCCGTTCCTGATAATTCCGCTGGTGATTGTATACAGGTCACCGCCTCTAATTGCCGTTACCGGCTCATCTGCTGACGCGGACGAGAGCACACACAACATAAGCGACATCGCCAGAGCCAAATGAGGTCTGTATGCCAGAGTTCTATTCTGCAATTGCCTGGGCATTATGGTTTCTCCCTATGGAGCTTTGTGGACTATCTTGCCTTCTATCATTACCATGTGAATTTTTGTACCGACATCCAAGGGATCGCCGCTTAGAACCAAGAGATTTGCATCCTTGTTAGCTTCCAGGCTTCCGACACGATAGTCAACTGCCAACATTTCAGCGGGATTGATAGTGATGGCTTTTTTGGCGACTTCTTTGTCCAAGCCGCACTTCACAAGTTCCGCAATCTCTCTCAGAAAATCTTCGTGTCCCCCGACGCTATCGGATTTTGGCTGAAGTGAAATTTTGACTCCGGCGTCAGCGAGCATCTTAGCCACATTGATTCGATTGCGTGTAAACTGCTCAAAGTCAATCTCGGCAGGGAAAATGACTGATACCTTTCTCTTAGCCAATTCATCGGCAATACGATAATGCTCGGTGCTGGCACCTAAGACCAACTTCATCTTGTTATAAGGCTTAAGCAGTTTCAGCAAATGCAGCATCTCGCCCGGCCCGCCGCACGTGACAAATGT
>DAOWID010000451.1 GCA_030641115.1 Planctomycetota bacterium
ACAAGTTTACCCCTGCGAAAGCAGGGGCGGGAATGACACTCGGCGGACAGATGTCCCCAGCGCGTTTCATTTCTAATGCAAGGTTCAATAGGCAGGAAGTTAAACTCTATCAAGGCAGGATTATCCAGCTTGCTCGCATCAGGTCGACTTCGGATATTTGCGCCACCATCACACAGATATGGACAGACTGTCGCCAAGTCAAAGGGCGCTCGTTCCGTGTTTTTGGTCAAGACGAGTGGGGAGTCTGTGTGAAGGCATGACAATCGGGGCAAAGAAGACAGCGTCGACAGCCTGCTGCGATAGCAGCGAAGTGTTCAGAAGCTTGCCACGTGGACCTCTTCAATAGTCTCATTTTGCCGGAGCATGTATCACGTCCGGCGACTTCAGACACTTGCATTCTTCGCACGAGATGACCATACAGCTACTCAGGCAGAAGACTGATAGAATCAATATGCTGATCAGTATTATTCTTCTCATTGGCAATTCAATAGCACCTGCCCGACAGATTTCCCAGAATTTCGATCTTGGTTTCCCACTTGTGCGAGTCAATTCCGGCTGGGAAATTCATGCCCGAACCCCACAGTCTGTGCAACCACTTCTGTATGAATCTTAGCACTTTCATGTTACGAGCCCCTTGCCTTTCTGTGTGCGATATATCCTGGCTGAGTCGTATTGAAACAGCCATATTCAGAACTCTCTCTATCTATTAAAGGCAACAACTTGACAGTTGGTAACAAGAAGAATCCCCCAGCAACCTGAGTCCCTCAATAGTCATCACCCTGACCCGGACGAGCCGGAACCCAAAAGGATATTCTCATCGTTTTTGCAAAATTGAAGTTGGGCATACTTTGAAAAGGAAAAATCTGTTGTTGGATTTTTCCTTTTCAAACGGAACATTCCCTACCAAAGACCAGCCGTGATTATTCGAGGAAATTATAAGACGAATTTCCTCAAATAATATATGCCCAACTTCAATTTTGTAAGGCTGTTGACGCTTCGTGACCATTTTGCACAAGATTTGAATAGTAAGGACCCAGATATGAAATGACCGTTGTCAACTTGTATTATTGAGCCGGGTTGCTGATCGCTGCTTGGCCTGTTGGTGGGTGGATGGTTGCCAGAGGTGGCCACAGGTAAATGTTGGATAGCGGACCGACCTATGCGAAGAAAATGCTCAGGCAAACATGCTTGTGGATCAACCCCACGTCACTTCAATCTCCGCCGCAGTTGGTCCAGCAACTGTGTGCTCAGCCTTGAGCGGGCCAATTCGCCGGCGCCGCGAAGTCGGACTTGCTGGCTCTCCGAGCGGCCACTTGGCAGCTTGAAAGCGACCTCCACGTAGCTAACCCCGCTTTTGTCCAGCCGGGCCTGGCCGACTGCAACCGCCCATTGACTTCCAGTCGCATCGGCCGCTGCTGCGACCAGTTGCTCTATCCTCTGGTGGTGGGATGTGCTTCCCGTCCATTGATCGTCGCGCACACGGAGCAGGCGACGCAGCTTCTCCACGGTCGGAGCAACGTACGCTCCAGCCAATATCCGGTCGGCGCCTTCCGCACTGCTCAGTGCCGCGGTCAGCTTCCCGCCGCTGCCAGCTTCCGCCAGCGCCAGTGTCGCGCCACGCGCTTCCAGCAGCTCCACGACGCGCTGCTCCAAGGATGTCTCGTCATCGGCATACACATATTCGCCCAAGTGCTTCATAATCTTCTGTTTCGCATCCTGGAGCCGGGCCCGGTCCCGCGGTGTGTCGTTGGGCAGCGAAAAGGTAAAATCGACCCGGCTGCCCTGGAATTGCGAGTATACCGTAATGTCGGGCGCTATCGGGACGTGGTCTCCGAGCGTCTGGTCGATCTGGGACTGGCCAAGGCCCACAAACCGCAGCGTTAGCGAGCACCCGGGTAATCGCGTACCGAATCGCCGGCTTAGATACGGCACCAGCTCATCGCGGACCATGGCTTGTAATTCGCGCGGCGGGCCTGGCAGCGCGATGATCACGGTGTCGGCCATCTCAAAAACGAGGCCGACGGCCGTGCCGTTGGCGTTCTTGAAATAAGTGCCACGCGTCGGCACCTGCGTCTGCCGGCGCAGGTTAGGACGGAGCTGCGCAGGCGACACACGGAAACGTCGCGCCAGCTCCTGCAGCGCGTCGGGGTGTTCTTTTAGCGTGATTCCCGTGAACTCGGCCAGTGTTTCGCGGGTAATGTCGTTGTCGGTCGGACCAAGGCCTCCGGTGACAATTACCAGAGCGGCTTTGCCCTTGGCAAAGCGGAGTGCCCCTTTGAGGTCGGCCTGCTTGTCATCCACACACATCGAGCCGACACAGCGTAGGCCCAGTCCGCCTCTGGCGGAGAGCGTCCGAGTGAGAAAGTACGTATGCCCATCCGGGTAGGCGCCCGACAACAGTTCGCCGCCGGTGACGACGATCATATAGCGGACGGGCTGTGGGACAGACCCAGCTGGAGGCGCACTTGCGGGCTCCGCCTGCGACGGACTAAGGCCGCATATTAGACTGATTAATAGCACGACCGACAGCCAAGGCAATCGAAACCTCAATAAAGCGCGGTTCGCGATTCGCATATCCGCCTCTGGCGGAGTCCCGATTTCGGCTCGGGGGGGTCTCTTTCCGATCATTCCAGCCACTCCCTTTCAGGTGACAAATTCCCGACATAAATGTCCGTTTCGATTTCCTTTTCTTGCCTTTATCGGACCTTTCTCGTTTCAAGAACTTGGCCAAGCCACTGAGCTTCTCTTCATTAAAGTATCGAGTTTGGCTGCCAAGTACAACTCTATTGGATATTCTTTGCAAATTTCTTGCCTGCCATCTGCAATAAATCTCCTGCAATAGGCGTCTATTAGCAACAGATAGGGCAGATTGCTTGAAACTGAGAGCCACATGATTTGGCTGAAAGAGGTCTTCTCTTGCGAGACACCAAGGATTTGCCCAAGTTTTTCGAAAAATAATGGTTTTTTCTACACATAATTTTCCTCCGAACGGCAGGTATTCTTCATGCCTGCCGTTCCTTTATTTTCGTGACGTGATGAGTGCAGCGTTTGAAAATTTCGTGTTGCTCTGGCAGTTCTTGATGCAATTGACACCAGCCAAGTTGCTCAAGTTGTACTCGTCGAAATCGACTGAGATATTTCGAGGCCCACTACCGTAATGTCGTCAACCTCCGAGCGGTTAACTTCTTGATTTCGTGCAAGTGTGTTAATTTGGCCCATCATCTCAACAAGAGGCAAGTCTTTGGTTCTGCAAAATTCTTCGCTGAAATGAAACCCACTCATATCGTCGAAACTGCCAATAAAAGGATCTGCTCCGTCAGAATACAGCAGCAGTTTATCGCCCGGTTGAAGTTGTATAGTCTGCTGGGTGTATTCAGCGTTCTCAAAAATCCCGAGCAGTGAGCCGCGTATTTCCAATTGTTCTGGCTGCTTCTCCGGCCTGATAAGAATTGGATAGGGATGCCCAGCGCGGGCATAGGTGAGTTCAAGTGTCTTTGTGTTCAGTAAACAATAGCAACATGTGGTGAACTGGTAGCCGGAGAGCTTCTGGCCGGCCATTCGCACATTCAGGTTCTTCATTACCTCTGCCGGCGGAAATATCTGATAATTGTCGTTGAGAGTCTCACGCATAACCAGAGCCTGTTTTACAAAAATGGTCAGAAGCGCCGCAGGCATTCCATGCCCAACCGCGTCAGCTACATAAAAGCCGATGTGCTGCTCATCAATGCGAGTGACATCGTAGATATCCCCTGAGACCCACTCAGCGGGCAGAAAAACCGTGGCCCAT
Source organism: Planctomycetota bacterium (assembly GCA_030641115.1). Taxonomy (GTDB): domain Bacteria; phylum Planctomycetota; class Phycisphaerae; order Sedimentisphaerales; family Anaerobacaceae; genus DAOWID01. The sequence continues at coordinate 3,788 of DAOWID010000451.1, forward strand.
TGTACCTCATCGCAGTTCGGCAGATGACGGGGCAGAAAATCACGTTGAACAAGGCCGGCCATGCGAAGCTGTTCGGTCAGGTTGTTAACCATCGCACCGGTTGTCTCAAGTTGCTCTCCTAAGCTATTGTTGTTGATTCTTTCCGCCTGATTCGCCGGAACCGCGGGTTTTACGGCAATTCCGAGACCCTTCTTACGGTACGCAAGATTGAGGCTGATTCTAACCCAGAGGTCATCTATGGAAACCGATTCCACCGTGTTAGCCATAGAGAAGCTAGTCTCCGTAGGTGCCAATGAAAAACTCCTTACGGGCAATTCGACTCGACCGGTGAGCAAAATCACACCTACGTGTGCCATCTCGAGCGATTCGATTATTCGAGCCAATCTCTGCTGCTGTAATGCATCGAGGTCTTCCGTATCGACAATTACGGTCCCGATCAAATCGGCTCGGTCGCGCAGTTGATGATACTGATCTATTGGCATTGTTGAAAAAGAAAGTTTCTTCTGCTTCAGAAGTCGCCTTATTTCAGAAGGTATCTGGCCTCGATTTGTCAGGCACAGAACATCCGTGAATGTTGTTGGTACTTCAATAGTTGGCGATTCCACTTTGCCCATTTGCTTTTTGGCCTCTTTCAAAATGTTATGGGACTACGGACAAACAGCTATCCTGCAAATACCGATATAGACTAACTTCGGCTTATGAGGGGCGGCACTTTGCGGTTTTCTGCTTTTTCTATTCAGCCGAAGGCTGTAGCGGCACGCTAGTGCCGTTTCTAAAAAGAAAGTGTCACTTTTTGTCATTCCCGCGAAAGCGGGAATCCAGACTTTAAAAATGGATTCCGCATCAAGTGCGGAATGACAACCTCTAAAATCAAATTTGACAGGGTGCTGGCAATAAGCGAGGACACGGAAGATGCAAGAAGCTGGTCTTAGCCCGAGAAGATTGCCGAGCCGATACGAAGAACTGTTGCCCCCTCCTCGATGGCGACCTCATAGTCCGAACTCATCCCCATGCTTAGCTCTGTGAAGTGGGGGCCGACAATTTTTTCGCCGCGCATCTCGACAAATAACTCCTTTGCCCGAACGAAACAAGCTCGAATAACGTCTCTGTTGCGGGTCAACGGTGCCATCGTCATAAGTCCAACTAAGCTTAAATTCGACAAGGTTTCTATCTGCTCAGCCAGATGGGTTGCCGCGCCCACCGGAACACCATATTTTTGTGGTTCGTTGGACGTGTTGACCTGCAGAAGCACTCTTGGGCATAGACCCAACTTTGCCGCTGAAGTGCTGATCTCTTCAGCCAATCGAAGTGTGTCAACTGAATGTATCAGGGAAGCTATGGGCAGAACCTGGCGGACCTTATTGCGCTGCAGATGGCCGACCATATGCCAACAGACTTCTTTCGGCGAACTCGAGCCGGCAGTTTCCTGTTTTAAGAATTCAGCTACTTGAGTGTAGACTTTCTTCAGTTGCTGAACACGGTTCTCACCAAGGTCGGCAAAACCGAGATGGGTGACTTCTTTTATAGCCTCGATGGTGGCTGACTTCGTTACAACCACCAGTTTTATCTCGCTGGGGTCCCTGCCCGCGCGGGCACAAGCAGAGTTAATGTTGTCCTGTACGCGTCCTATTCTTTCAGAAGTTTTTGTCATAAGGGAACAATTTAGAATAACGTCAAAGAACTCACACTGCTGAAAAGTTAACACAACGTCGAGCTATTAGTCTATGAGAGTTTTCAGCGGCACACAAGTAATTAAGCCAAAAATTTTGGCGTATTTTTCCTCTGCCTTATATGAGTTCTGCAAAATTGCAGGTTAGGCATATATTATTTAAGAAAATCCGTTTCTTGATTTTCTTAAATAATCCCTCAACTATTTGTTAAAGAACAACTTAGTGTTTAACAAGAAAAAATCAAAAAACGTTTTTTTCTTGTCAAAGTATGCCTAACCTGCAATTTTGCAGAAGCCTTTTAGCATGACCCATTGACAACAAAATCTGCCGCGTCCGGCCAATATGTTAGCCGCAAAAAAAACAAAAAAAAGACGATTTTTGACTTGCATTTTGTGGTCAAACGCTGTATAATAACACTTTGAAAATCCTGGGGGATTAGACCCCAAGAAGCTTTAATTTCTGTCTGGGACGCATCACCGAAGTGTAAGCTTCTGTCGATTGCTCTCTAACTCAATGAAATAAAGCTGTTTTTGGCAGCTTACGAACCTCGGCGAGGCAGCGTGGTCCACCGGTCTCCCCCCCAGCCGGTCCCACCACCTCGCCACTTTTCTGCGCAGATCATCAAACCGATTCACCTCTACAAAGACCGCAACCACATTTGCGTCTTCATTCCCCGCGGACCTGAATCACTACTTTCCTGCTGCGAGGCCCGTCAAACTCACAGAAAAAAATGCCTTGCCACGTGCCGAGCGACAGCGCTTTGTTCTTTATAAGGACTTGCTCGCTACAGCCAAGCATGGAGCTTTTGCAGTGTGCATCGGAATTGCCCTCGCTATGTCTGTAGCCCGGACGATGATGGGGCACCAATTCCTCCAGAGTCAAAAGTACATCATGCGGAACAGATGGGTCAGCGTTTTCGTTTATGGTTATTGCCGCTGTTGTATGAGGACAGTAGACTATTGCATCGCCGTTAGCGATACCTGATTGACGCACGACTGAATCGACGTGGCTTGTAATATCAATCATCTGGGTACGGCTTTTACTACTTAAGCGAAAATCTTCCTGGACGATCTTCATTCTCACAACCTCTTACATTTGCTCGACAACCTCAATGCCCAACAATTCGCTTAGACCGTGTTTGATGGTCTTAGCGGTTAAATCACAAAGCAAAAGTCTGGTTGGCCTTTTATCCGGATGAGAATCCAAGACCGGGCACTTTGTATAAAATGCACTGAATTTCTGGGCCAGCTCGTAGAGATAGCTTGTCAGATAATTTGGCCGGTAGTCCGCTATGGCGGCCTCTATCGCCTCGCCGTAACGAATCAGATATTTTGCCAGATCCAATTCAGCCAGCTCAGTTAGGCTGGGAGTTTCCACGCTGGCAACCTCTCCTTTAGTATTGATGCCTCTGTCTTTTCCCTTTTTCATAATTGATGATATTCGGGCGTATGCGTACTGCATATACGGAGCCGTATTGCCGTCCATCGCCAACATCTTGTCAAAGCTGAAAACGTAATCGCTCGTGCGGTTATTGGAATAATCTGCATACTTGACAGCACCGATTCCGACGGCCTTTGCAATTTCGTCTTTCTTGGCCGGTGATAAATCCGGGTTCTTTTCTTCGACTATCGCCTTTGCGCGTTCTACCGCTTCATCGAGTAGCTCTTTCAACTTCACATTTTCGCCGGACCGTGTTTTCAGCGGCTGGCCATTTTCACCAAGGACACTGCCGAAGGTAACATGCACGAGTTCTACATTTTCAGGCGCCCAGCCAGCCATGCGCCCGGTCGCAAATAGCATCTCAAAGTGCAGCTTTTGCCGGGCATCGGTGACGTAGGCAATCTTGTCAGCCTTTAGCTCATCAACACGATAACGCAGCGCCGCCAGATCCGTCGTTGCATAAAGATATGCCCCGTCAGACTTCTGGATGATAAACGGCAGTGGCTCGCCCTCCTTATTCTTGAACCCCTCCGGAAACACACAAATCGCGTCGTCAGACGTCTCAGCAATGTCGTGGGCGCGCAGCTCGTCAACAACACTCGGGAGGCTATCTCTGTAGTCGCTTTCCCCATGTACATCGTTTGGGGTTAACGTCACGCCCAGCTGATCATACAGTTCCTGACAATGTGACAGTGATTGTCCTCTGATGAATTTCCAATGCGAGAGGACATAATCATCCCCAGATTGGAGCTTGACCACATATTCTCGTGCGCCCCTTGCGAAATCAGGATTGGCATCGAACAGTGTCTTGGCCTGTCGATAGAACTCCTCGATGTCGGGAATGCTGTGGTCGGCTGTGTCAAAAACTATACCTTTGGCGACTTTCTCCTCAGCCTGTTTAAGGAGCCGCCAATTGAAGTAGTAGGCCAGCATGCCAAACTGGGTGCCCCAGTCGCCGATGTGGTTTTGGCGGATGACCTTGTGGCCGAGGAATTCAAGCGTTCGGCAGATACAATCACCGATTATTGTGCTTCGCAGGTGGCCAACATGCATCTGCTTGGCGATATTCGGGCAGGAAAAATCGACAACGATAGTCTTCGGCTCACCCGTTTTTTCTATGCCGAGCTGGCGGGCAGGATCGGCATTGATTTGGAGCAACCTATCCGCAATAAAGTCAGATTTCAGCCGCAGATTAATAAAGCCCGGCCCTGCCACCTCCGGCGATTCGCAAATATCACTGACGTCCAAATTCGTGACTACTTCCTGGGCGGTTGTAACAGGATCGACCTTTATCTTCTTGGCCAGCGCCATCACGCCGTTAGCCTGATAGTCACCAAATTTTGGGTCAGTGGATGGCCTCACAATAGCCGCGCAGCCCTTCTGCCCTGCAACCCGCTCCATAGCCGTGCTGACTCTCTGTTCAAGTATTTCTGATACGATCTTCATTCAATTATCTTTTTAAGCCACAGAGGGCACAAAGGACACAGAGAGTTTATACATTATCCCTTTGAACCAGTAATATCTTCGTATCCCTTTTGAATGGTGGTCATATCCCACCTGTAACGATGATAAAGAACCTTCAGAAACATATATGCGAAATTCAAACATATCTTTCCAAGTTGTTCAGGGCTCTCATCAACATCATCTTTTATGAATAAGTTTTGGTTGTCAGGCTTGACAAAACCCGTCAATATCGAAGTGGGAATATGAATCGCGTCGCAATATTGCCCGTATAAAAAACTCGAAATGTTAGCCCCAAAAACAGTCGCAGTATCCTCAAATAGTGACCCACTCCCTGTCACATTCGGCATCCCAGACTGGCTACTAGATTTGATATTCATATCCGCTCTATCTCTGGCATTCTTCAGGGCATTCAACTGCTCTTGGCTGAAAACACTGTTAAATTTGAGCAAATCATCGAGCAACTTAAGCTTCTTTTGGGCGCTAGTCTTCTCCCATCGAGCCATTCTTTCCTTGACTTCGTTGTCGGTCCATATCTTGGTGCACCAAAGGAACTTGATGAAGAATTCAGATATCACTCGGAGCAAAGCCATTGTGGGGAGTCGAAAATGGTTATCTATCAAATGCCCCGTTGCCCGGCAATATAGTTTCATCACAGCAACCGCAACAGCACAAAATGATGTTGTAAAACTATTATCTGACTGTGAAAGCAGCGCTATTCGATTCTGGGCATCTTCAAACCACTTATTTATCGTTTCTTCGACGCTCATTTCAGTTCTACCTTAACCTTTCTCTGTGTTCTCTGTGCCCTCTGTGGCCAGAAATATTAGGTTTTGGACTTGTCTGTGCGCTCTGTGGCTAAATTCTTTTCGATCATCAATAATCAATTTTCTCTGCATCGCCCCAGAGTAATTCCAGGTCGTAATAGTCTCGGTACTCGCTGTCGAAAATGTGGACCACGACATCGACATAATCCAGCAGAATCCAGCGTGCCTGATCGTAGCCGGCCCGACCAAAGCGCATTAGGCCCCGTTCTCTTGCCGCCTCACAGATTTCATCGGCGACGGTCCGCATTTGTCTATCGCTCGTGCCGGTGGCGATTACAAAATAATCAGTAGCGGGGGATTTGCCTCTCAAGTCCAGAATTACAATATCACTGCAATGTCGCCCATCCGCTATTTTGGCTGCGGCCAGAGCAAACGCCCTTGCCCCGTTAGAAATCTTGCCTTTTCGCCGTTGGCCCCCACTTGCAGGGTTTCTAACGGGGCCTGCCTTCCTATCTGCCTTTTTTGCCAAGTTATGCCCTCAATTTCTCAAACAAAAGAAAGGGCAGTCTCCTGCACCAACCGAGCTTAGGTTCATGCACAATTGGTGCACGAGACCACCCCGATAGGTTACTTGTATTCAATCTTGGCGTCAACAGCTTAAAGATATACGAACAGAAGTTGGTGGGCACAGGCCCTTTTGCGTCTTACGATGGAACTCCAGCAGCAGGGAGGCCAACACGACCTCCAGAAATGCGACTTGTCTAATGATTGGAAAGAATACGATTTAGAGCGGTGTTACGAATGAAATCCGATATGCCCTTGAAGCCGAGGCTTGACGCGGCATTACTCAGTAATATTTTTTCTTCGGATGTCAATCTGACATTCACTTGTTCATTTCGCTTTTTAGCAGAAGCTGGCTGGGGCGGTCTTTGGCCACACTCTATCATTGTTGCAACTGCAACCATTAGCGCCTCTTGTGTAGCCTGATAGCACATCTCGGCTGTCCTGGCATCCGCAAACACAGTAGGCAGTTCGACAGAACTGCCAATGAAACCTAACCTCTCATTTCTTTCGATTGTTATGCGATATTCACCTGCGATTTTTTTAGCTTTGCGCAAAAGGGTTGCTTTAAGCGAGTGCTTAAGGTCCGTTGGGCTGGTCTTCGTCCTGTTCTCTAAGAATTCCTTTGCCCCTGAGCCATCTCTTAAATTTGTTGACATATTCGATGTCTATCTTTCTTCCATACACTGGAATAAACCATGGTAGTTCATCAGGTTCGTTTGTGTTAACAAAGACCCGATATGGATTCCAAAATGCAATGAATTCATAACCATATGATTTGGCAAACTCCAAAAATCTCTCAAAGGTCCAGAATTCAGTCATCTCGAGGTCTCGTATACTTGATGTTCTGCCAAATCCTACCAATCAACTCTGCAGGAAAGTTGCAGAGAAGCTGCCCTCCGTGGCGGAACAGCAGGAAGTCCTGCAACGAGCTTAGCTCCTCGAGCTTCCTGACACTTGGCCTTCATGCCTAAATAAAGTATAGCCTAAGATATACATATGTCAAGAGGTTTTTTTGAGTTTCTGCAAAAAATCTTTGGAGAAATCAACCTATTCGCCCAGGCCAATCCAGCCGCCAATAATCGGTGCGAATTTGACTATTACACCTGCAAAGACGACGCTGACCATCGTCATCAGCTTGATTAGAATGTTCAGACTCGGGCCGGAAGTGTCTTTGAATGGGTCCCCGACAGTATCGCCGACCACGCTCGCTTTGTGGGCATCGGAGCCTTTGCCGCCAAGGGCGCCCTTCTCGATGTATTTTTTGGCGTTGTCCCAGGCACCGCCGGCATTGTTCAGAGTAATTGCAAGGACAAAGCCACACGTAAGCCCACCAGCCAATAGCCCCATCACGCCCGGCACACCGAGCAGCAGTCCGATGAGAACCGGCACAATGATAGCCAACAGTGAAGGCAGAATCATCTCCTTCTGCGCCCCACGGGTCGAAATATAAACGCAGCGGGCATAATCAGGCGTAGCGGTTCCTTCCATAATCCCCGCGATCTCCCTGAACTGCCGGCGGACTTCATTAACCATCTGGCCCGCGGTTCTGCCGACAGCCTTCATCGTCATCGCACAGAAGACAAACGCCATCATAGCACCTATGAAGAGCCCGCCAATCAGCTTTGGATTCATAATCGTCAAGTTGTAGGCCGTTACGAAATCAGAAATAGACGCAGCGCTGGTGCCAACCAGTCTCGGCACTGCGTTGCCAGCCTCGGTGGCAACGCCAACAGCCTCACTGTATGCAGCCTGGACGCCGGCGGTAGCCTGCGAACCCTTAAAGAATACTAAGTCGCCGACAGCATGGACGCCATCATCAGCTAATCTGCCGATCCAGACCCGGATTTCTTCGATGTAGGCAGCCAGAAGTGCCATCGCTGTAAGAGCCGCTGAGCCTATCGCAAAGCCCTTTCCGGTCGCCGCAGTTGTATTGCCGAGCGCATCGAGAGCGTCGGTCCTTTTCCTGATTTCTTCGCCCAAGCCGCTCATCTCAGCATTGCCGCCGGC